>NZ_DAXETW010000181.1:0-33305 GCF_051155795.1 Longibacter sp. | reverse complement strand
CCCGAGGAGACCGTCGAACAGGTGTCGCCGGTGTCCGAGTCGTCGGAGGTGAAAGAGATCTCGCTGACGGCCGACCTGGACTTTCCCTTCCCGGAAGGATCCACCGTCACGCCTGTGATCGGTCCGGTAACGGAATGGCAGCGTTTGTCCTGGGTCTCCCGGGCCGCGTCGGCCGAGTCCGAAGTGGAAGTTGAGGTGCTGGCGCCGGACTCCACACGGCTTCTGGGCCCCTTTACCGGACTGGATGGGACCAGGGCCCTGGCCTCGCTCGACGCAGTGGCCCATCCTCGGATTCGTCTCCGGGCCACGCTACGCGACTCCTCCGTGCGCCGTCCGCCGCAACTCGATGAGTGGAGCCTTCGATTTCGTGGCGTCCCGGAGATTGCCGTCGACGCGGCCGCCCTCCAGGCCATCGCCGATACCCTACAGGAGGGGGCCACACTCGACATCAACCTGCCAGTGGCCAACCTGGGAGGCGTTCCGGCCGAGAACGTGTCCGTCGCCTACTCCTTCACGAGCGCCGCAGACAACACCACGAACATCGTCGCGCGCGACACTCTCGATCGCGTCGAACCCGGCGACAGCCAGATGAGCCGCGTGACCGTTTCGACATCCGGAACCACGGGAGCCACGACGCTCGACGGGACCGCGTCCTCGCCCGCTCCCGAACGGCTTACATTCAACAACACAGCCATCCGCAACATCCGGGTGCTGGGGGACGACGCGCCGCCTGTCCTCCGCGTGTTCTCTGACGGTCGAGAACTGCAGGCTCGTCCCGAAACGGACGACTTGAACCTGAAGGACGCACGCCTCCCATTTGTCTCCCTCCGACCGACGCTCGAAATCCGTCTCGAGGATGAGAATCCGTTCTTCGCCATCGACGACACAAGTCACGTGGAAGTGTTCTTGAGCGAAGGACTGCCGTCGTCCGATACCGGCTTTCTTTCGACATACGAACAAATCGGGTTCGGCGAGGGGGTCCTGAGTTTCACCCCGTCCAACCCGACCGAAGGCGTGCAGGAGGCCCTGATTACGTACACACCGGACTTCACTGGTCGCGACTCCACGTACACGCTCCGCATCGAGGGCCGGGATGCCTCGGACAATGAGATCGAGCCGTACGAGGTCAGCTTCCGCGTCGAAACCGAGCAGCAGATCCGGGATGTCTATCCGTACCCCAACCCGATGAGCACGCAGACCACCTTCGCGTTTCGGGTGGAAGGAGGCCAGACGGAGGATCTCCAAAACTTCCGGCTGCGCATCTACACGGTCGCCGGTCGTCTCATTCGAGAGTTCGGCGCCCGCGATCTACAGACGGGACGATTGCGCGTTGGCTGGAATCTTCTTCCGTGGGACGGCCGGGATGAAGACGGCGATCGGGTCGCGACAGGCGTATACCTCTACCGCGTCTCGGTTCAAGGCTCCGACGGCACCTTCACCGGTGACGTGGAGAAGGTGGCTGTGATCCGGTAGACGTTGCAACGAGCAGCTCTCCCGCGACGCCGGAGCCAAGGGATAACTGGGGGGCGGACAGTATCAGGCCTCTCGCACGATTCCGCGTACCAGCTGCGTCAGGTCTTCCCGCACCTGGCGGCCCACTTCGAGCACCTCGTCGTGGTCGAGCGATTCTGCACCCATCCCCGCTGCGGGATTCGTGATCGTCGAGACGCCGAGGACCGACATCCCGAGATGCTGCGCCTGGATGACCTCCGGCACAGTGCTCATCCCAACCGCGTCGGCACCGAGTTTCTCGAAGGCCCGGATCTCGGCTTTCGTCTCGTAACTCGGCCCCTGCACCCAGATGTAGGTGCCCTCTCGCGTCGCGATGCCCATGGACCGCGCAACGGATTGGGCCCGCTCCGTCCAGGCGGTATCATAGAACGGAAGATGGCGCTCGGAACGCTCGCCGGGCACGTCGCTTCGGGGTGCGTAGCCGCTGCCGGCCAGCGGACTGGCGAAGGCGAAGTTGATGTGGTCCGTGATGAACATGAGCGTGCCAGGGTCAAAGTCCCGATGGATCCCCCCGGCACTGTTCGTCACCAGCAGCTTGTCCGCACCGAGGGCGTGCACGAGACGGACGGGAAAGGCGAGTCTCCGCATGTGGTAGCCTTCGTACGCATGCACGCGGCCCTGTACGAACACGACCGGCGTCCCCTCGATCTGCCCGAACACGAGTCGCCCATGATGGCCTTCCACGGTCGACGTTGGGTACCCGGGAATGTCGGCGGCCTCAACATGGACAGCATCCTCCGCGGCATCGGCCAGATCTCCGAGACCGGATCCCAGAATGAGCGCGATCTCGGGAACGAGGTCGACCTTCTGTCGGATCGCGTCGACGGCGGCCTGAAGGCGAGCGTCGGCGGAGGCAGAATCGGAGGCGTCGGACATGTACGGCACAGATGTGTCGGGGAGGGCATTTGCTGCAGTTCGCCTGTACCCTTGCTCGTCTCCGAGGATCCGATTCGGACCCGTGTACGGGGTCAGGTGCTGCGCAGGATCCGGTAGTTACGGATGCTCCAGATCACCTGCTCCGCAATGACGCGAATCGTCGTCGACAGCGGGATCGCGATCAGCATCCCGACGATGCCGCCAAGCTGCGCCCCGATGAGCACCACGAACAGGATAACGAGCGGATGAGCCTGCGCCGCGCGCGAGAAGATGAGCGGCTGCAACAACACGTTGTCCGCGAGCTGCGTCAGGCCCATGGCGATGGCGACACCGGGGACCAGCGAGAAGGTCCCGGTCTGTGCGATCCCGACCAGGCTCCCGCCGAGGAATCCCAGGAAGGGGCCGAAGTAGGGAATGGTGTTCGCCAAGCCGGTAAAGAGGCCGATCGCGATGGGGTTGTCGAGCCCGACGAGCCAGAGCAGGCACGAGGCGATGATAGCAATCGACGTGGACTGGACCAGCAGCGCCCGGAAATACCGACCGATGTTGTTCTCGACCTTGGCCAGAATAGCGAGCGTCACCTCAAAGTACCGGTTCGGCACGAGCTGTAGCAAACTCCGCCGGATCTGCACCCCGTCCTTCAGCAGGAAGAAGGTGATGAAGGGGATGATGATGACGGCATAAAGAATGTTGGTGAACACCGAGACGACGGACGTCACCGTTTCGGCGACCTTGTCCCCTTCCACCAGGTCAGCATCCACCAGGGCGGTGGCGAGCTGCCGGATGTTCTTCACAAGGACGCCTTCGTCGATGGGCACAACCTCGCGAACCCGGGTTTCGATATAGTTCGCCACATCCGTCGCCGCCTCGACGGATACAAGCTGCGATATGTCTCGCACCTGGGTCGCAACGAACGGCACGATGGATGTGACGAGAATCGACACGACGGCAAAGAGAAGAACAAACGTGACGAGGATGGCCGGCACCCGCCCCAGTCCGATTCCCTGAAGACGGTCCACAACCGGCCGTAGCAGGTAGGCAAAGACGCCGCCCACGACGAGATAAACCACGAGTCCCGCGAAGTACCATAGCAACCAGGCGGCTGCCCCCATTGCCGTAGCGCCCAGTACGAACCGGACAACCCGGTCGACCGTGAAGACGGATTCGCCATCGCGGGCCGCGCCGGAACGGGTCCCCGGCGGCGTTTCCGTCTCGTATCCCACGGAAGACGACGCGGAGGCACGACGCCTACGTCCGACGCGCCCGGACCGATCTCGCTCATCGCCCGGAGGGAATGGCACGCCGGCCGATTCGGGAGAAGACGCAGCCGACGACCCTGACGACGACGGCTGCCCACCACTGGACGCATCCTCGCGCGACGCGGCAGACGACGGCGACGAGGGCGACGACGTGGAAGACACATCGCCGGGCGTGGAACCATGCGATGTACCGGTCCCCTCTCCGTTCGAAGGCGCATTCGCGCGGTCGCCGGTAGACGGGCTCCTCGACCGATCTGGGGTCGATGCCGGTACGTTGGTCTCGTCAGCCATGTACGGAAGGCCGGTACAAACTGGGAAAGGAAAATCCGGACTCAAACAGCCCGGTGGCAATAAAGAGCCCGGCGCTGCTACACGCACTGCTGCGTAGCACTACACAACCGGCTGCAGAACCCACTCGGTACGACGTTGAGGCAACCGGAAAATTGCCGGGTTCGTCGAGGGAAACAATGTAAGATAAGTATGCCCCATCACTTCGAACGTTCTGTTCGATATCATCCCATGCCAGGATCGGCGCTCTCGATGTCCGGAAGTGGCGCATCGCCCGAACCGGGCCGACGGATCGTCGCCCTCCACCTGGATCAGGGGTCGACGAGTTCATCGACGACGCGATAGATGACGTCCGGCGTGAACCCGCGTCGCTGAAGATAGCCGAAAAGCTTGCGTTTTTGCTTGCGAATATCCTGCTCCCCTGCGACCCGCGGCCAGCGTTTGCGTGCCTGCTCGCGGGCTGCCTCGATCTCGTTTTCCTCTTCGAAAAGCGATGCGACGGCCCGCTCCGCGAGGTGCCGATCGATTCCGCGGTCAATCAGCTCACGTTCGATCCGGATCGGCCCGTAGCCTTTGTTCGAAAAGCGATTGTATGCGTAGTCCTGCGCGTACTGCTCGTCATCCAGGTAGTCGAGCTCGTACAGGCGCTCGACCACCTCGTCGATGACGCGCGACCCGATGTCAAGTCGCCGCAATTTGCGCCGCACCTCCGTCTCCGTCCTCGGCTTGTGTGCCAGGTACGTAAAGGCTCGTTGCTTTGCCCGGACGATCTCCTCATCCACCTCCACGTCCTGCTGTTCTTCGGGCGTCAGCATCTGCCCCTCGCTGAGGCCGTGCTTCGCCGCCACATCGCGATGACAGCCGAACGCGAATTCGCCGTCCACGAATACGGAGACGCGGTTTTCATCCTTCGTCTGCGTTCGGAGATCGGTGATGCGTCGCGTTTCGGGACCGGTCGGTTCGGCATCCTCGAAAGGGAGCGACCCGGTCGCGTCTGGGTCGCCGCCAGGCCCGACGGACGTTTCATCGCTCGCTGCTGCTTTTTCGACGCCGTTGTCCGGGCCCTCTTCGCGCGCTGCTGTTTCGGCCGCGGCTTCCTCAAAAATATCCTGAGACGCGCGGTCCCCTCGATTTTCGCTCATGAAAACGCCGGGACGGATGGTGATGAAGGTCCGTGGATAATGCGTACGTATCGGCAAAACGCGGGTTCGAGATGAACTCAGCTACGATCCGGTCGGGGCGCATTGCTCACCGCCGGATCCCTCGTTCACGGTCAGACGGAGAGTGTCCAGCGCCACGGCCGTTGCGATGCCGATGCCTCCATCCACATTCGACACGGGCTCGCGCCGCTCGGGATCGGTCCGGCTCGAGGCAAATGCAGCGAACGCAGAGTCACCCCGCGTCAGACTCACGGTGATCTCGTGTTGCGGGACCGGCGCGAGCGAATCGCTTGCCGACACTGCGTAGACGCCGGTCCATTGGCGCGCCGCATCGGCGGGCGGCTGTACGGAGAACGCCGACTCACGGTCTACCTCGATGGGCTGGAGGAAAAGTTCGACGACGCCCGAGGAGAACGCCGCAGATGGACTCAGTCCAGCCCGAACCCAGGCGCTGTTCGGGGACGCGTCCTGCCAGTCCACCGTCACGTCGATCGGAAAGATGAATCCCTGCTCGGCCGGGATGTCGAGCGAGTCGCGCCGAAGCGAGTCGACCAGGATGGCGCGCACGGGTTCGTCCGGGACGGTGAGACAGGCCTGATCGATGCCGATGGGTTCGGGGACCGTCCCGCTCGCGATGGCCTCCTCCCCGTTCCACCGAGCACGCAACCAGAACGACGCGCCGGGTTGTACGAGGATCGAGCGCGACGGTCGGTACAGCCCGGGTGCATCGGAGGCTTCATACGTGACGGTGTCGGTTCCGATGGCAACGGCGACGTCCGCCCCGCGTGCGGCGTCCGCGGTGGAGTCATTCGGGGGAACCGGTTGATCGAGCCCCCGGGCCTGGCGTAGCCGAACCTCAGGCAGCGGCTCCCCCGACAGCAGGAATGCTTCGACAACAAGGCCCGACGGCGCGGCGGGTGGATCCACGACGTCGCACCGCGTGGTCCAGACCATCACGAGCCCCAGCAGCAGGGCGCCCAGGAGGGGAACCACGCCGCGACCCGGTTCGGGCACCCTCACATGTGGTTCGTCTGCAGGCAACTGGTTCACAGCGTCATTTCGAGTTCAAGGAGAGGCAGAATCGGCAGGCCGCGGCGGTCGTCCACCCGAACGCCTGTGTCGGTAGGCGCGAACTGGCGATCGATAATGTTCGCGCGATTCGTTGCGTTGTACAGGTTCAGCTTGGCCTTCCACTGCGCGCTCAGGAATGAGAACCGGTACCCGACCGTCGCGTCCAGGCGGAGGTAGGTCGGAAGCCGGCCGTTATTGATCTGCGGCCGGTAAAGGTACGTCGTCGGATCCGTCTCGACGGGATCGCCGAGCCGGTACCGTGCGACGGGGGTGGTCAGCGGGTAACCGCTCCGAGCTTCGGTGGCCACGGATGCCTCCCAGCGGTTGCCGGTCCAGCTGAGGGCGGCACGAAGCGAATAGGGCACATCGAGGTCGGCCGCGCGCCACAGCGCATTGTCCCGGTTCAGGCCTCGCACGTAGGTGCGGCCGCTTGCCAGGCCAAGGCGGGCGTCGAACTGACCGATCTCGGCCAGGGCCGTCAGTTCTGCACCGAAGGCGCGTTCGTCGGCCTCGATGTATTGTCCGAGCAAGGCTCCGACCTCAATCCCGGGCCCCTCGAGACCGTCCTTCGTGACAAAGACATCTGCCGGGATCAACGTCTTTTCGGCCGATCGGGCGTACGTGCTCAATTCGAGCGTCAGCCACCGTGTGGGCTGGCTCCGCCCGCTGAAGCTAACCTGCGTGCCGGTCGCCGGCGCGACGCGTTCACTTGCCGGTACCCAGCGGCTCGAGACCAGGTCGTAAGCCAGGGAGTATCGGTCCCGGATGCGATGCAGGTACTGGACGTGCATGCCGAGCCCGCCCCGAAGAACGAGATAACGCGGATGAACGGTGTATCGGGCGTTCAGACGCGGTCGAACGTGGAAGTAGTCTCCGCGCGAGAAGTACGTGGCGCGAACACCCGGCTGGAGCGTCCACCGAGGGGAGGGCTGCCAGATATCCTGGAGATAGCCCGTTACCTCCCACGACGACTGGTCGCTCGAGTCGGCTTGAACATCCACCGCGCGCGCCGACCGGCGAATATCGCTTTCAAGGGTGCTACGGAAGTCGAGGTTCGACACCTGCACGCCGGCGCGTATCTGGTGCGCGACACTCGCGTAGTAGTCGAGGTCCAATTTGGCACCGAGGTCACGCAGCTTGACGTCATAGTCGGATTCCAGGGTCGCCGTCGTCGTCGGCTGCACGAAGGACGCCTCACTGGCCTTATATCGCGACTCAAACAGGGTCGTCGTCAGAAACGCATCGTCGAAAACAAGCCACTGATGCCGGACGCTGGTCATCCGGTTCTCCCAGGACTGCGCTACCTCGAAAAACAGGTCTGCCGGCCGGAGCCACTGCGAAAAGTCGAGCGACAGGTCGAACGGCAGGCGCAGGTCCAGGTCATCGCGCCCGCGGTAGTGACTTACCGAGAGCCGGTGCCGCTCGTTGAACCGGGACGTTACTTTCGCACTCAGGTCGTAGAAGTAGTACCCGGTACGGAGGGTGTCGAGCCGTCCTGTGTCGGTGTCGCGGACGGGATGCTCTCGGCCGACGAGCTTGTCCACGTACGATCGGCGCCCCGAGATCATGAACGAGGTCGTCCGGGTGATCGGACTCTCGATCCGATACCGCGCGCTGAGGGCACTGATCGCGGCAACCGCTTCCGGCTCGGTACGATTGCCGTCTTTCATCTGCGCATCGAGGACGGACGCGAGCCGCCCGCCGTGCTCCGCGGGGAAGGCGCCTCGATACAGATTCGTGCTTTTGAGCGTCCCAGTCTGAAACGTGGAGATCAGGCTGAACGCGTGCCACGGGTGGTAGACCGGTGCCCCATCCAGCAGATACAGGTTCTGATCCGGGTCGGCCCCGCGCACGCTGAGACCGCCGGATACGGCTCCGGACTTGCGAATCCCGGGCGTCCACTGCAGAGCTTTAAACAGATCCGGTTCACCGAGCGACGGGAGCTGCTCGAGCTGTTCGAGAGATAGCGCCATCATTCCGGGCAGGCGCCGGTTCTCCGGCTCCTTGTCCGCCTCCTCCTGCACCGTTACCCCCTCGGTCTCGATCGTCGACGGCAACAGGGAAATCCGCGCAGGGTCGGGGCCCGCTATAAGGGTGGTATCGACGGTGTCGTATCCGAGATACGAGATGCGGACGTTATAGGGGCCGGCCGGAAGCGATGAGATGGCGAAGAAGCCGGCGGAGTTCGTGGTCGTCCCGACGCGGAGCGCGGTCAGGTAGACATGCGCCCCGGGCAGGGTCTCGCCGGAGGTTTGATCAACCACTCGCCCGGACAGGGTGACGCGCTGCACGTCACCCCGCCCGGCCGACGGTCCGCGCTCCCCGCGAATCAGGACGTACTGCCCGCGACGCACGCGTTCGGCCCGGAGACCCGTCCCGCTCAATACACAGTCGAGCACCGCCCGACGGGACGTGCCGGCATACTGGCATGAGGCCGTTTTGCCTTCCACCAGACGCTGGGCGTAGACGATGTCAAACCCCGTCTCGCTCCGGACGATGTCGACTGCCTCGACCAGCGGGACTGTATCGAGATTCAGACGCACGGACGTCTGGGCGGTCGCCGACGACCACGGGCCGACACCGAGCGTCAGGGCGAATGCGAGAAGTAGAATTCGATCCAGCACGCGCGCAGAAAAGGGGGACGAGGGCTGACAGACGGGGCAGATCCTTCGATGCTGCGCAGACCGTACAGGCGTACGTTCGCAGCAGCAACGTGTACCCGGATGAGACTTTCCTGTTCGGGCTACACCGTCGGTACGACCGGTCGGCAGCTCATGTTACGCGATGCCCGGCCCACTCATGTGTACAGGTTCACCAAAAAACGACCCCTCGACCCGAGGACGGGCCGAGGGGTCATTCGACGTAATACCCTATTCGTGTGCGGATGTTACGGCGTATTGCCTTCAGGCACGAGGCGGAAGCCGGCTTCATCCTGTTCGAGGTCAGCGCCGAGGGCGGCTGCCACCACGTTGAGAATCTGCTCCGGGGATTGCGTCTTCTCAAACGTCCCTGTGACGGGTTCCCCCTGAAGCGCCGGAGCCACGGTAACCGTGATGTCGTGTGCCGCTTCCAGTCGCCCGGCGATCTGCTCAACCGGTGTCTCGCTGAAGATGAAGAGGCCCGTCCAGTCAAGCGCCGCTGCCAGGTCCACGTCTTCGGGCTCCGATGGAGCGGCATCGCGCTCCACCCGGCTTTTCTGTCCGGGGGCCAGCGTCACCTCCCCGTCGCCGATGTCTGACGACTGCACCTTCACCGATCCGGTGGCCAGCGTCACATCGGTTGCGTCCGATGCCGACTCAACGCCGAACCGCGTGCCAAGTACGGTCGTGCGTGCCGTCGGCGTGGTCACAACGAACGGCTGCGGACGGGGCTTCTCTGCCACCTCAAAGAGCGCCCGGCCGTAGTCGAGCGTCACCTGGCGGTCGAACGTGCCGCTCGTTGCGTCTGCGAAGCTGAGTCGCGCCGCACCCACGAGGCGAACGGTCGAGCCGTCTGCAAGATCGACCTGTTCCATCTGTCCCTCGGCCACGTCAATCACGGTCCGATCCGGTTCCGTGGGCCAGAGGAAGACAACCATGGCTGCCGCAGCAGCGACCAGAGCGGTGGCCGCAATCCGGCGCCACGTGCGGCTGGAATCGCCTGCAGACCGGCGGGCCCCGCGATCCTGACGGCCCGAACGATCCAGGTCGCCCGGCACCACGTCCAGGTCGATGTTCGGCTCCGTATCCAGCGGACCGTCGACGCCGCTTTGCTGCGTCTCGCTTGCCTGCCGGGTCCATCCCTGCGCCCACACGTCGTCGAAATCGGCGCGCGCGGATTGAATATCTTCGATGACGTCGTTCAGCGACGGGTGCCGTTTGATGGCTCGTTCGATGTCGCCGCGGGCTTCGTCCAGCGCCATCTGCTCCTGCGTCGACAACAGGCTGCGATCGCCGTCATCTTCGAGAGCAAACAGCACCAGGAGGTGACGCTCCGGCAGATCCTTCTGCAGGTCTTGCGCCACGCGACGCTCGATGGCGCGCCACTGGACGAATGCTTCGGCCACGTCGGGATCGGACTCGAGACGCTCGAGGATCTCCTCCCGCTGACGGGGCGGCAGATCCTCAAAAAATAGTAAGGCCTCGTGCAGATCGTTCATAAGTCTGGGTATTTAACGTCTTTAGAATAACCGCCGCAAGGCGAGGAGACTGGGTCCACTCGGGAAACCAATCGTTCCCTGCGTGATGCCTGCGTGCCTGTTTCCGCGCTGTCGCTCTGCGTCGTGAATCCATCCGACTTCTGCGAGCTGCCACGCACGGCCCCTGGCTGGCGTCCTCGTCCTGCAGGATCGGAGGGAGCGCACGGGAGCACCCATGATCGGAAAGACCATCACTCGATAGGGTAGCCGCGACATGCATGAAAAAGGTAACAGCCATCTTTCAACAGTGCGGCTGCCCATCTATCGCGGCGCACCCGCTACAGGCTCGGGATCAGTATCAGGGCGAGCAGCATCGTCATTGCGTCGCGCATCTTGTCGAAGGCGCGCTTGACCTGCATTTTTATCGCCGCCTCCGTCGTGTCGATCATCTGGGCAATTTCGCGGTACTTGTAGCCATACTCCCGCAATTCTATGATGCGCCGTGCTTTCGGAGACAGTTGCTCCAGGGCCGTTTCGACGTCCACGCGGTCGCTACCGTCGTCCGCTGCCGTCGTCCGGTTCAGCGGCAACTCCGGATCGTAGAGACGCTCTTTCATGTCGTAGCGACCGCGATAATAGTCCTGCAGCTCAAATAGCGCCGCTTTCATCGCAAACGGCTTCAAGCTGCCCGGCTTTTCAAGGTCGGCCAGACCCTCGTGGACGCGGATAAGGGTATTCTGAACGAGATCGTCCACGTCCGTATTCTTGCCGATGCGCTTCACGAAGTAACCACGCAGGATCGGTTCGATGGTAGACAGAAGCGACGACCGGGCCCGGTCGTCGCCGTTCTGCGCTTGACGAACGGTATCGGGGTCGATGGAAGGTGAGGCCATCAGCAGTGGTAGGGACGTGGAGAACATCGGGCGGAACCGGGCCGTCAACCGACCTCGGGTGACACGGAAGTACGGGACGTCGACGCTCACGGCGACAGCTTTCGCCGCCCGCAGCGTGACGCAACGGTCACTGCATCAAGAGCGAACTGGCAATTCTAATGACTTTATACCGTAGATGTGAACTGATGCCTGTTCGTTCCGTATGAAACGTATGGTTAGAAGGATGTAAAGCCCGGCGGGCAGGATATCGGCGGGTGTCCTTTCCATGGTAGACAACTTACACATACTGTTTCGAGCACATCATGAGCCTCTACGACCTCCACGACGCGCAGCTGAACGACTTTGAGGGGGAGGGCTTCGCCTACTCTCAGAAAACTGTTTACGGTAAAGCTTACAAAGGCGTCTTTTTCGCGGAAGACGGTGTGAGTATCGACGGCCTGGCCGAGAAGGAGGACGACGCGGAGTTTCAGGGAATCCTGTACGACCGGAGTCGCGAGCGGGAGAAAACGTTTTCCGTTGAGATCACCGATGTGATCAGCACGCCGTCCGGAGACCGCGCCGACTTTGTCGCCACGGAGAAGCCGTAACTCGTTTGGAGCGCTCCGCGTTTGCGAACCCACATCGTAGCAGTGTAAGCGAAGGCCGAGCCTTGAAGGGCTCGGCTTTTTGCTTTTCAGTGTAGATCGGACGATTCCAGACCGCGCCGCGAAAAGCTACCGGTCGGCACTGTACCGGAAGTTGTAGGCGAGGCCAAATTCGGGCACGGAACGCGTGAAATCAAAGCCGCCAAAGAGGGTGAACGTCCCCGCGTTGAGCACGGCTCCGACCGAAACGGCTGGTTTCAGCTCGGTGTTGTCGTCGATAGCGACCGCCTGTGCACCGATCCCGACGGCCGGCTGCACGATGCTGTTGCCGATCAGGTCGTAGAACCCGAGTGCCTTCACCGTCAGCCGCTGCGTCCCTTCCTGGTCGATCACCTCCGGGTTGATTGCTGCCTGAAGGTGGACGCCGCCCTTCCGCTTCGTCACGCCGGCGGTTAAACCGAGCGGCGTTTCGCCCGTCCCGTACAGGCCGACCGTCCCGCCAAAGTACGCAACGCCGGCAACCACAGCCGCCGCACCGAGCGCGGCCCCCGCCAGGTCGTCATCGTCCTCGTCATCATCGTCGCGACCGGACGACGAGTCGCCGCTTTCCTGCTTCCCGCTTTTGTCCGAATCCCCGGAGGCAGCGGTCGTTCGTCCCGTGCGCTCCTCGCTGTCTCCATCACCCTCGGACCCCGTCGGACGGCCGGATGTCGCCGCGCGACCCGTGCGATTTGAGTCGCCCCCCGGCCGCTCGACCACACGGTTGTCCGGGTCGGTCGGGCTACGACCGCGCACCGGTGACGGGCCGATGTAGTAGGGATCCGGTGCAATCCGCCAACCGATCAAGACGCTCGTACGGGGGCGATACACGACCGGGGCCGGCTCGGCCTCGGTCCGGCGGCGCTCGTCCTGAGCCTCTTCGGATCGAGAGGTCTGCACAGCGCCAAAGGGCTGTCCGTTGCGGAATTCCCGAAAACCCATCACTTCGATGAGGGGACGCTCGAGCGTAACCCCTTCCTTCAGGTACGACTCCGCCGTGCGGGCGTCCATGTCGAGAAACACCTGCTCGTACGGGACGCGCACGTTGAATTCGTAGTATCCCGGCGCCGGCGGGAGCGCCATGCTATCCACGGCGATCACCGTTTCGGCAACTTTCCGGCCACCGGTCACCACCTCGAGCAAAATCTCGAACGACGACATCCGGACGTCCGGCGGCCCCTCGCTGCGCGGAATGACATCGCCGCGGTACAGGAGGCTTTCCCCGGACGTCCACTGCAGACCGAAGCGCATATCTACAACATCATCGCCTGTCGTATAGGCGTAATCGACCATCAGGGTGTCGATCTTCGGCAGGAGACGCGGTGACTGCCGCCCCATCCGGTCCAGCAAGTCGGACAGCGACGGCGGCCAGTCTGCGAGCACGGCCGTGCCGGTCACGTCGGGAGCCGAGGGGCGTGTGCGCGGGACGGCGGGGCGCTGCTGCGGGGCAGCCGGGGTAGCCGGCGTATTCACCGCTGCCGTATCGGCGCTCGGGGCACGAACGGTATCGGCAGGCGCCTGCTGTGCAGCGACCGTTCCGGCCGCCATCACCGCGGACAACACGCTCACGATGAAGAACGAGAAGACGCTTCTCATACCAATGCGTGGATGGTTGCGAGGGAGGAGAGGGAGGAGAGGGAAAAATACCGGGTATGGTACCACAAGGAAAGGCCGCCTTCAGGCGGAAGAAAGTCACGTCCTTTCCGGCATCTGCCGACGGCCCGGCGAAAACCAGTGGATCAGGCATCGAACGAGCGGATGACTTCGAGGAACGCATCGCCGTACCGCTCCAGCTTGACGTCTCCGACGCCGTGGAGCCGGCGAAATTCAGTCGACGTGGCCGGCCGATATTCAACCATCGCGAGGAGCGTTTTGTCCCCGAACACCACATACGGGGGCACGTCCTGATCCTTCGCGAGGCGTGTGCGGCAGGAACGCAGCGCCTCGAAGAGCTCACGCTCCTCCCCCTCCTCTGGCACGTTCGTTCGCTTCGCCGTTCGGGAGGATGAACGCCCGGACGCGGGCTCGGGCTCATGACGAAACTCCACGTCCTGGTTTCCGCGGAGGACGGCGCGGCACGATTCGTCGAGCTTCAGGGATCCGTAGCCCGTCACGTCGACCTGCACCATCCCCTTCGCGACCAGTTGCCGGATGATGGACCGCCAGGCACGCTTGGACCGGTCGGCGCCAATCCCGTACGTGGACACGTTCTGGTGCCCGAACTTCCGGACTTTCTCGGTATCGGCTCCGCGGAGCACGTCGGTCACGTGCGAAGCCCCGAAGCGCTGGCCGGTCCGGGCGATACATGACAGCACTTTCTGCGCAGCCACCGTCCCATCCCATGTGTCGATCGTCCGAAGGCAGTTGTCGCAGTTCCCGCAGGTTTTCGGGGGGTCGTTTTCTCCGAAGTAGTTGAGGATAACGCGACGGCGGCAGTCGGTCGTCTCACAGTAGCCGAACAGCGCGTTCAGCTTGTGGTGCTGGGCCCATCGGTACTCCTCGTTCTCCGTGGACGACTGAATTATTTTCCGCATCCGGACGATGTCCGAAAGCCGGTACGCCATCCAGGCATTGGACGGATGTCCGTCCCGCCCTGCACGGCCGGTCTCCTGGTAGTACGCCTCCATGGTTTTGGGCACATCCAGGTGAGCGACGAATCGGACGTCCGGCTTGTCGATGCCCATGCCGAAGGCGACCGTCGCCACGACGATCAGGCCCGGTTCCCGCAAGAAGCGGTTCTGGTGTTCTTCCCGTTTTCCGCCCGACAAACCCGCGTGGTACGGAAGCGCCTCGAAGCCGTGCTTCTCGAGAAACGAGGCCGTCGACTCTACACGCTTGCGCGACAGACAGTATACGATCCCGCTATCATGACGGTGCTCTGACTTCACGAATCGGAGAAGCTGCTGCTTCGGGTTTCGCTTCTTGGGAACCACCGTGTAGTGGATATTGGGCCGGTCGAACCCGGTTACGAAGAGGTCGTCTCCCGTCATGTGGAGCCGGTCGAGAATCACCTCCTGGGTCGGAGGATCCGCCGTCGCCGTTACGCCGATCGTCGGGACGTGGGGAAACGTCTCGCGAAGCTGGCTAAGCTGTAGGTACTCCGGGCGGAAGTCGTGTCCCCACTGCGAGATACAGTGCGCCTCGTCGATGGCTATAAGCGCGATGTGCGTCTGCTGCATCGCCTCGATGAATCGGCTTCGCATGACGCGCTCGGGCGCCACGTAGCAGAGGTCAAGCTCCCCGTGAGCAAACTGCGCCTCCACCGCCCGCCTCTCTCCGGCGGAGAGGCTCGAGTTCAGGACGGCCGCGCGAATCCCAAGTTGCTGCAGGGCATCAACCTGATCCTGCATCAGCGATATGAGCGGGGAAACGACAATACCGACTCCGGGCCGGACAAGCGCCGGGATCTGGTAGCAAAGCGACTTTCCGCCGCCGGTCGGCATGATTACGAGCGCGTTTCGCCCGTCCGACACCCGGTCAATGATCTCTCCTTGGTGAGGGCGAAACGAATCATAGCCGAAGACGGTCTGCAGCACGTGCCGGGGATCGGCGGAGGTGACATCCATCGAGGAGACGACGTTCAACGTGGAAAACGAATTCCTGCCGCTCCCCCATACGGATGCCCTTCAGAAAGGATCGCGGCGATTCGGTTCAAGGTTCAACGTCCAGGGTTCAACGCTCAGGGTTGCGGGGGTACTACTCGGGTACATGGGTAACAGATCACCTCGGCAACATAGGAAACAGATCACCTCTGCAGGGGGGAGATTCAGGTTGGTTCGAAAATGACCACCGCCGCACGCAGCGCCGATCGTTGAATCGATCCAATGACCCATATAAAAACGTGTCATCGATGTCGCCGAGGCAAGGTGTATCCATCTTGCCAGTAGAAAAGGAGGGCCACCGTTCAGAGGGTACGAGACGCGCGAACTGAAAGATCGTCGGCAGAAACGCCACCGAAAGACAGAACGACTCCCATCGCCCCGCCCCCCCCCAGACATCAAACCGTACTCCCCAATTAGCCCTTCGCCCTTGACACTTCGCCCTTGACACTTCGCCCTTAGCATTTCGCCTTTCGCCCTTCGCCGTTCGCCCTTCGCCCTTTCCATGCCCGTCTTCCCAAAAAAGAGACAGGCCCGGCTTTCGACTGGGGGCTCGCGCTTGTATGTAAAGATCGTAAGGATCGTATCTTCTTCCGGATGACTCCGTCTTATGGCTTCGTCTAAAAAAGCTATCTACGCCGCGATCGCCGGCAACTCGGCCATTGCCGTTACAAAATTTATCGGGGCGGCGATCAGTGGCAGCAGCGCGATGCTGGCGGAAGGCATCCACTCGCTGGTCGACACGGGAAACGGTGGGCTGCTTCTCCTCGGCATCAAACGCAGCCAGCGACCGGCGGATGAAGAACACCCGTTCGGGTATGGGAAGTCGCTCTATTTCTACACGCTCATCGTTGCAGTCCTGATCTTCGGCCTCGGGGGCGGCTTTTCGATGTACGAGGGCTTGATGCACGTGCTGGAACCCGGTCATGGGGGACCCGGAACCGTGACGGTCGCCGGTGTCACCATTTCCGGCCTCACCCTTAACACCATTGTGCTGAGCGCCGCAATCGTCTTTGAGGCCCTCGCGCTGAGAACCGCGCTGCAGGAGTTCAAGAAACAGCGGGGCGACAAACCGTTCTTCACGGCCATTAAAGAAGCCAAAGACCCGACCACGTTTACCGTCGTCTTTGAGGACAGCGCAGCGATGGCCGGCCTCGTGGTCGCACTCCTGGGCGTGCACCTGGCGTCCGCGCTCCAGATGCCCGTGATTGACGGCATCGCATCGATCGTCATCGGGCTGATTCTTTGCGGCGTGGCCGTTTTCCTGATCTGGGAGAGCAAGAAGCTGCTGATTGGCGAGGCGGCGGATCCTGCCATCCGCACGTCCGTCCGTCATCTGGCGGATCAGGACGACGCGGTGGTGGCCGTCGGTCGCATCCTGACCGTGCACATGGGTCCGAACACGCTTGTCCTCAACATGGACCTGGAGTTTAGCGACGGGCTGTCGACGGGCGAGGTGGAGTCTGCCGTGGACCGCCTGGAGCGCGGCGTCCGCGAGCTGCATCCGGAGGTGAAGTACCTCTTCATCGAGGCAAGCTCGCTCTCGCGTCGCGCGCGGGGCGGCGCAGCCACCGCGTAGTGTCACGGAGCTGAGACATCGAAGCGATCTCCTGTCTCACACTGCAAAGGGCAAGGCGGCCTCCAATCATGGCGCCGGTCGTCGCTTTTCTAAAAAATGTGCCGTCGAGCGCGAAAGTGCGTGACTTTCCGCCCGATCTTGCCTTTACTAAACGGATCCCCCGAAGCGCCGCCTGATTTTTGCGCCTTGACGGGGAACCACGCGCGACTCCCCACGCACGCTTCACCCGTATCTCCTTATGCCGGGATTTCTTCGTCTTCCCCTATCGCTTCTCTGCCTCGCCGTTCTCCTTACCGGGTGCTCCACGGTTCAATCGCTGATGGGCTCCGACGAAGACGAGCCGCCCGAGGAAGAGACGGTGGCCGAGGCCGACACGTTATCGGAGAAGACGACCCCGATCGCAGAGCAGGTTCGCCGTCTCTACACGCTGGAGGCCCGAATTCTCGCCGCGCCGGATAGCACGGCGGAAGACAGCGTACACACCGGTCACCTCCTGGATCAGGCCATGGGCGAACTGGCGCGCCTCCTGGACCGCGACCCGACGGTCATCGAGCAAGACGCCGTTCGCGACGTCTACCGCGGCCTCACGACGGAGTATCGCCGGTACCACCGATACGACGGACCGGTCGACTCGATGAAGACGGCCCAGGGCGATATCTTTTCCGTCCGCGCCGGGCTCTTCGCGTCGCTGGAGCGCGTGAACGAACCGCTGCTCGAGGACGTCATGGCGCCCGAGGCGATCGAAAACATCGAGACGGTCATCCCGCTGACGATGAACCGGCTCGTCAAGCAAAGCCTTGACTACTTGAAGCGCGACCCCGACAAACACGTCAACGGGTGGCTGCAACGGGAACAGACGTACGGTCCGATGATCGATCACATCCTGGCCGAGGAAGACGTTCCTCACGAGCTTCGCTACCTGGCCATGATCGAGAGCGGCCTGAATCCGCGAGCGCGTAGCTGGGCCGGGGCCGTCGGCATGTGGCAGTTTATGCGCGGGACGGGTCGGATGTACGACCTGAAGGTGGACGGCTGGATCGACGAACGCCGGGACCCGGAGAAGGCAACCCGGGCAGCCGCCCGGCACCTGGGCGACCTCTACGACTCGCTCGGCGACTGGCACCTCGTTCTCGCGGCGTACAACTGCGGCGAGGGCTGCGTCCGGCGGGCCATTCGCAGAACCGAGCGGTACGAGAATATTCAGGATCCCGGCTACTGGGAGATTTACGACCGCCTCCCGCGCGAGACCCGCGGCTACGTCCCGATGTTTATCGCGGCGACGATCCTCGCCGCGCAGCCGGAGGCGCACGGCATCGAGGCGCCGAAAGCCGCTCCGGCCTATGCCTACGACTACGTCGCCGTCCATGGCTCGATGCTGACCGTGCACGAGATCGCCGAGCTTGCGGAGACGGATGCAGACGTCATCCGGGCGCTCAACCCGGAGCTCCGGCAGCGCACGCTTCCGCCCTCTCGACAGAAATACTATATCCGGATCCCCCTCGGCAGCTATCCCACCTTCGCCTGGGGCTACGCGGATCTTCCCGATTCGAAGAAGCGACCGGCTACCAGCTACCGCGTCCGATCCGGCGACACGCTTTCGGAAATCGCGGATCGGTTCGGCACGTCCACCGGTCGTCTGCGACGTACCAATGGCATCCGCGGCTCCATGATTCGGGTAGGTCAGAACCTGGTGGTGCCCGTGCGGCAGTACGAGAGCGCCATCGAGAACGCGAGCCCGCAGCAGCCGATGCGCGTGCAGTACAGCGCGGCCCCGCCGGTCCGCCCCCTCGATCGCATCGTGATCACGGATCGCGGCCTGCAGCGCTCACCGGACCGGGAACAGCAGACACCGGTTCGAACGGCCTCCGCGGAAAGCTCGTCCCACGAGACGACGTCGTCTCAAACGGTGGCGGCCGCCGGGCCGTCCGACTCCGACGCGTCCTCGTCTGAAGCGTCAGGCGATGCACCTGCCACGACCGAACCGGCAGGCGATGGCACTGCAGAAACGTCCTCCGGGACGCCGACTACCGTGACCGTCCGCCGGGGCGACAACCTGTCGGCGATCGCGTCCCGTCACGGCGTCCGCCTTCGCGACCTGAAGCAGTGGAATCGCCTTGGGTCCTCGCGCATTCACCCGGGTCAGACGCTTCGCATGGCGCCTCCGGAGGCCGGCTCGACCACGTACACGGTTCGCCGCGGCGATTCGCTCGACCGGATCGCTCGCTTGCACGGCGTGTCCGTTCAGGAATTACGCTCGTGGAACGACCTGCGCGGATCGCGCATCTATCCCGGGCAGACCCTCGATATCCGTGATGCCGGTGACCGCCCGATCATCTACACGGTCCAGCGCGGTGACACGCTGAGCACGATCGCCCAGAGCTACGGCACCTCCGTCGGACAGCTTCGCATGATCAATCAGCTGCGGGGAAGCCAGATCTACCCGGGCCAGAAGCTCAGGATTCAGTCGAATTGACCCCGCGATACAACCCAACCCATCGCGCTCGTCTCAAAAATAGGAAGCCGGTCCGCTCCTTTCATGGAGCAGGCCGGCTTTTTCATTGTGCTCTGACATGTCGTGTCCCTACGGAGTCGTTTCCGGGTCACCCGGGTGGTTTGGCGCTTCCGGCATCGTATCCATCACGATCCGCGCGCACTCCTGCGCTTTCGCCTGGTTAAAGTTGAACGAGAGCGATTCGTAGCGGAAGCAGTCGATCACCGTCCCGATCAGGCAGAAGCCACCCGTGATCAGGTAGAGGAGCCCCATGCCGATCTGCCCAAGGTAAAACCGGTGGACACCGGCGATCGCGACGAAGCCGAACAGGTTCATCAACAGGACGGTCATCGGCTCGCGACGGCGTGCGCGGTACAGGTTAGCGAACTGAAGCGCCTGCTCATCGCTCATCTGCTTGATGATCTGAGCGACGTAGACCTGCTCGTCGCCTTCCACTTCCGGAAGATACTTGAGGACTTTCGACATGGTGGGCGGAGGCTGTTAGAAAGATCGTACGTGAGGTGACAAGCGTTGAACGCCGTCGATCCGTCAGCGTCGATAGCTGCGCGCGAATCCCGGCCGGGCACCGTACGCGCCACGAAGCAGATTCAGTACGCGAACGACGAGGCTGACAACCACGACACCGCCGAGCGGGTGTGCGGCGAACGAAGCACTCCACTCCCCCCGAGCCAGGTGGGCGATCGAGTGCCCGAGTCCGCAGCCGGGACACCATTCGATGCCCGTACGAGCAAACAAACACCACGTGTCGCCATCTGCTGCCGGGTCCATCGCCGCCATGACCGTCAGTCCAACAGTCCAGATAACGGCTTCGACCGGGAGACGCCGAACATGGCCGATCACTGCTCGAACAAGGAGTGTGAGTTGTCTCATCGGTGGCATTTTCTGTCTTCGTTCACCGGCAACACGGACCGGACCGGCGTATTGTTACGAGCGGGCGATCAGATCCGCAAACGGTGCGGCAACGGTTGTCACCGATGCCGTGTCCTCGTATGTTTGACCGGGCCGGGTGGTTATCCTGACAACCAATCCGGCCATCCATCGGCCTCGTTCACTTCCCTCCCCGGTATGCGCTTCCTCACCTCTCTCTGCACCCTCGTCCTTCTCAGCGGGACGTTCACGTTTGCCCAACCGGCCACCGATGCCGACCCTCCGACCTCGACGCTATCGGTCGAGCAGATCATGCAGGATCCAGAGACCTGGATCGGCGACTGGCCCGAGAATCTCCGATGGCATGAGAACGGCCGGACGCTGTACTTCGACTGGAATCCGAAGGGCGAATTCCCGTCCGACTCCCTGTTCGCATACGACGTAGAGACCGGCGACGGACCAGTGAAGGTGTCCCCGGAGGAACGTCGAAGCGCCCCGCCGACCTTTTCGGGATGGCACCACGGCGAACACGTCTACGACCGGGCGCGCGAGCGGAAAGTGTACGACCACGAGGGCGATCTGTACCTCTACCATCGGGATGACGACCGAATCACGCGGCTCACCGACACGCCCGCTCGCGAGTCGGCAGCCCGCTTCTCCCCCGACGGAGAGCGGGTGATTTACCGGAGAGACAACGCGCTCTTCGCCCTGTCGCTTTCGACCGGTCTAACCCGTCAGCTGACCGACCTTCGGCCGGGACGCGATCCGGAGCCGGACACGACCGCCCAGGAGACGTTTCTCTACGAGCAGCAGACCGCGCTTTTCGAAACAATTCGGGAGGAGCAGGAAAAAGAGCAGAAGGCCGAGGCGGCGCGCGAGCGGGAGCGTGCAGCAGATAACGACCCGCCAACCTTTTACTACGGCGACGGTGCGGTTCGTCAGCTACAGATCGACCCGTCCGGACGGTTCGTCTCGTTCGTCGTGCGAGAGGACGTGTCGAATGGGGACGAAACGCTCGTGGCGGACTACGTCACCGAATCGGGCTTTGCCGAAGCGCTGGATGCGCGCCCAAAGGTCGGCATTCAGCCGGATGACGTGACGTTCTACGTTCAGGACGTCGAACGTGACACCACGTACAGCATCGACCTGCACCAGCTACCGGGAGCATACGACGTCCCGGCCTATCAGCAGGAGAATGGCGTCGAACTGGACTCCTCGCAGGCGAAGCGGTCGCTCTACGCGTACGGTCCATACTGGAATGCCGATGGCAGCGAAGCTGTCATCGTGGTGCGCGCGGATGACAACAAGGATCGCTGGATCGCCCAACTCGACCCGCAGAGCGGTGACCTGACGGTGCTCGATCGTCAGGAAGACGATGCCTGGATCGGCGGACCGGGGATCGGTTCGTACGGCGGCCCGGGAACGATTGGGTGGATGCCGGACGGGGTCACCGTGTACTTTCAGAGCGAGCGAACCGGATGGAGCCACCTGTACACCGTCAACGTCGCATCTGGCGACGTCACGCAACTCACGGACGGCGCGTTCGAGGTCTCCGACCCACGCCTCTCAAAAGACGGCTCGACCTGGACGTTTCAGTCGACCGAGTACTCCGCCCACCAGCTCCACGTCTACCGGATGGACGCCTCCGGCGGGGAGCGGACGCGGCTGACGCGGCGGGACGGGCAGTACTTTACGCCGCCCTCCCCCACCGATCGACTGGCAAGCCTGTACGAGTACAGCAATCGCCCCCCGGACGTCTACGTGCAGGATCGATCGGAAACGGCGGAGGCGGAGCGCGTCACCACGTCGCCGACGGACGAGTGGCTGGCCTACGACTGGCGCGACCCCGAAATCATCACCTTCGAAGCTTCCGACGGGGTCGACGTGCCGGCCCACCTCTACCGTCCGGGCAATCCGAATGGTGCCGCGGTTATGTTCGTCCACGGCGCCGGCTACACGCAAAATGTGATCAAAGGCTGGCCGTATTATTTCCGGGAGATGATGTTTCACAACATGCTCGCGGATCTCGGCTACACGGTGATCGACATCGACTACCGTGGCTCGGCGGGCTACGGACGCGACTGGCGGACGGCCATCTACCGGCACATGGGAGGGCGTGATCTCGGCGACTACGTTGACGGCTCCGCCTACCTGTCCGATACGTTCGACATCGACTCGGAACGCACGTTCATTTACGGCGGCTCGTACGGCGGCTTCATGACGTTGATGGGCCTCTTCACCGCGCCGGATTCCTTCGGCGGCGGCGCGGCCCTGCGTTCCGTCACGGACTGGGCGCACTACAACGACATCTACACGTCGAACATCCTGAACACGCCGGCGACGGACTCCCTCGCATACGCCCGCTCATCCCCGATCTACTTCGCCGAGGGTCTGGAGGACCCGCTGCTGATGCCGCACGGCCTGATCGACACCAACGTTCAGCCGCAGGACATCTTCCGCCTGACGCAGCGCCTGATCGAACTCGGAAAGGAGGACTGGGAGCTCGCGCTTTACCCCGTGGAGCCGCACTCGTTTACCGAGCCGTCGAGCTGGACCGACGAATACCGCCGCATCTTCGATCTCATCGAGGAGAGCGTCGGGCCAGACCGTACGGAGACCTCAGAGGAGTGAGGCAACCGTAATTTTGCGTATGGAGGCCGTCTCGCCGTGTGCGAGGCGGCCTTTTCTATTCCTGCATGCCGCCTCAGCCCGGCTCATCAATGCGAAAGGTCGGGAAGCCCTCTGCCACGGTGTAGGCGCCGGCGCACGTCCACGAAAAATAAAGAGCGGCACCCACCGGGTGGAGGATGCCGCACCTGGGACTCTGTTTGACGGCCCGAACGGACGACCCGCTCGCCCGGCATGCTCAAGGACGTGTGGGCGGGTCCGGGAAGTACCGCACCGTGATCGCGGAGGAGGCCCGGCTTTCGCCTCCAGGGCCGACCGAGGTCACCGCATAACTGTAAACCATTCCGTCCGCTACCGTATCGTCGACAAACGAGAGGTCGGACACCGGCGATCCGTTCAGGGGGGTGCCGTCTGCTGTCGCCTCGGCATCGGTCGCCCGGTACACGTTGTAGCCGTCGGTTTCACCCGGTGCGTTCGAGTCCCACGTCAGCGAGATGCCCGCCGAGACCTGCTCCGCACTCAGGCGGACGGGGGACGGTGGCGGCGGCGTATCATTTTCCCCACCACCGTCGCACCCAGTCACCGGCACGAGGAGGGCAGCGAGGACGATGACCAGAACGAGTCGCGGGAGCATGAAGGTGCGGTGTACAGCTCGAAGCAGCATGTTCATAAATCTGAGAATCGACGGAGGGCGTAAAATGGACGGAGGGGCCGGTGCTATCGAACGTGCACGACCTTATGAACGACGCGCCGGTCGCCGACGCTCATCCGAACGAAGTACATGCCACTCGCGATGGGGGCGCCGCTGGCATCCGTGCCGCCCCACTGGACCGAGTGCGGGCCACTGGCCTGCCGGCCGTCGACCAGGGTGAGCAGACGACGTCCGAGAAGATCGTAAACGCGAATCGTCACATCCTGTGCCTCCGGAAGGGTGTAGCGAAGTGTGGTCCGGTCGCGGAACGGATTGGGCGCCGGCTTCTCGATTAGGAGCTCGTCGGCGGTCGCATCCTTGGCACCCGTAAACGATGCTTTGCCGAGCAGCAGGCGGTACGTCGACCGCTCGGTGGAGGGCGTCACCCGCAGCGGGTCGCCCGTCAGCGTGTGCCGTTCGCCAGTGGCGCCATTCACGAGGACGGCTGCTGCGTCCGGCCCTTCCGGCAGCCCGGTGGCGCGAAGCGTGACCGCCTCGTCCCCGGGGGACGCCAGCACGATTGTGTACCGATGCCCGTCTTCGCTCGGGGCCCGGATGTCGCGTGCAAGATATTGCTGGCGCTCCGGTCCATCCGCGGCAATGCGGAGGCTGACGGTGGCAAAGCCGGTTTGCGGCGGTGCGACCACGTCCAGCGGATCGCGTCCGCGTTCTGCATCCGGCGACTCTCCCAATGCGACCCGGGAGGTGAAACCATCCAACTCGGCCTCGAGCGCAAAGCGGGACGCATCCGCTACTAGGTTCGACCGTGCATCGGCGCTTTCGGACAGATCTGCTGCCGAGAGGGGCAGCGTCAGTTCCGAGAGACCACCGTCGTTCAGGAAATAGAACGCCTCGCCGCTCTGTGCCGAGCGGAAGGTCACGGCCTCCTGGAAGGCACCGTCCCACGCCCACACGGGCTGCAGATTGCCGCCATTCGCAGCCGAGACGTCCGACCAGATGAGCCCGACGGGCAGAGGATTCGAGATAATGTTCCACCCGTCGTGCAGCGGAATCGTGACCTCTTGACTCGACAGCCGCACGGTTGCGATGGATTCATCCACCGTCCAGTTCGAGTTGCTCAACAGCCAGAAGCCGCGACCGGGCTGGAAACGGAAGGTGTCCGACCCGTCGAACCGGACGAGAAAATCGCTGTCCGAACCATCGTCCCAGAGTGCGGTCCAGTCCGTTCCGGGCTCGCCGAGGTTGCTTCCGACGGCCGCATCGACGTTCCCCGGAAGCGCGACCAGGCGGTAGCTCGTGCCCTGAGTTACGTCGCCGAACGATCGATCAATGGCGACCGGAATCATTGACGGGTACACGACGGCATCCGCGGAGGCGGACAGGTTGCTCTCCGTGCCCTGGTCGTCGACCGCCGTCACGCGGTACACGTACGTGCCGCCGACCTGCACGTCGGAGTCGGTGAACGACGTCGCGGAGACGGGGCCGCCCGTGTTCACTTGCTGCGCGTCACCCGTCGCCGTGAAGTCCTCCGTGCTTCGATATACGTTGTAGCCGACGACCTCGCCGCTCAGCGGTTCGGTCCAGCGGAGCTGAACGTTGTCCGATCCCGGCGCGGCCACAATGTCTGTCGGTGCCCCGACCACCCCGAACGCGCGGTCCGCCAGTGTCGGGTCGACGACGTATGGATTCAGTCGATTCTCCTGATAGCTCGCCTGCAGGACGTTTCGGCGCATCTCGTCTGCGTCCACCGGATCGTCCGCATGCCACTGCAGCATGGTGGACTTCTGCGTCCGGAAGAAGTCAAGGTCGGCCCGATCCGGGTACATCGTGACGAAGTACAGAATCGCGCGGGCGATGTCGCCTTTCACGCCCGAACGCGGCTCAAAGCGTTGGTTGTCGGTGTCGACTTTGCTCCAGAGGTCCGAATTCGCAGGAGGGGTCGTCCGGGACGCGTCCCGCAGGTACCACCGGTCGGCATCCGCATCGTCGATTTCGGCGAACGGATAGGTCAGACGATCCCCGTTCACGTCACCGCGCGCAGGAAAGAGAATGTGCATGTCCCCTCGCGCCGGCTCTTCGCTGGAGCCCAGGCTTTGCGGCCAGGCGTGCTCGGTGTTGATGTCATCCGACTCGGTGCACGTGCTCGGGTCGAAATTGCATGCGGCGATGGTCGGGTCGGCGTCCGACGGAATGAACTTGCTGTAATCGCTGTAGACGGTGCGCAGAGAGTCATCCTGCGCGCCGTACACCACGGCAAAGAGCGTGTCGCGGGCGCCCCCGTCGTAGTCAAGCGTTTCCGCGCCGCCGTACGTCGACTCCAGTTGCGTGATCAAACCGGAGCCCTCCTCCCCTTCGGCGATCGGTCCCTGGGACGTGGCATCATCCAGAATCCACTGCGTGAAGGTGCCTCCGCTCGGGCCGTCGCTGGATGTCAGGGTGAGCTGCAGGTACTCCACCCCTTCGGTGACGCCGTCGTCTGTGAGCGTGAGCGTCACGCTCTGCGGGGCCGGGTCGGCGTCGTTGAAGGTAAGCGTGGAGGGGTTTATGGACGACACGTCGGTGGACATATCCGCCGTGCCGCTTCCCGAGGCGTCGATGCTCACAGAGACCGACTCGCCATCCTTAACGTTCTGGGCCTGGACCGTTATGGTGGTGGTGCCGTCCCCTTCAAGGGAAACGTTGTATGCCCGGGCGAAGCTGAAGAAGACGGCTCCTTGGATGTCGGAGCGCAGGACGGGGATGAGCTGGTAGCCGGTCGTCGTGGAGTTGTTGCGGTCGAATTGCCCGACCACGCCGACGTAGTCGAAGGTCGTCGGCGGTGCCGGCGTCCCGCCCACCTCGCTCTCATCCGAGCTTTGCACGCGCAGATCGAACGGATTCGTCTGTCCCGCTTCGACGACCTCGTAGGTGACGTCGCCGCTGAAGGAATCCACGTCATCCAGCAGTTCGAGGTCGGAGATCGAGACAAGTTCGCTTTCGTAATCCTCCCCGTCGGTTCGGAGATCGGAGAGCGTCACCGACTGCGGGTCGGGAACGGTCGCCGGGCCGAGCACGGTGTAGCTCGCGAGGTCGTCCTCGTTGATCTGGAGGAGCCCGTTGAAGGTTGAGAGCGTGCCCTCCACGCGAATCTGGGTCCCTCGCGTGATCGTGCCGTCCTGCACGTCGTTATTGAAGGCGCCGCTGGTCTGGCGCACGACGAGCCCACTGGCACCGGTGGGACCGCTTGTGTCCTGAAAGCGGACGAAGTCGCCCAGAGCGCGGGTCACAACTCCCTCCACCGTCACTGTGGAACCGTCCCCCTGATCGCGAGCATCAGCGATGGTTGTTTGGGCCGACGCCGGCGCTGCGGGGAGGCCGGCGACAAGCAGGCTGACGACCAGGAGGAGAATCCAGGGAGACCGACGCATGTGCGGGAGCGGAAAAAGAAAAACGGACGGGTAGGTCACAACAATATTTCTAAAGATAGACAAGAGCGAGACGGACCCCCAAACCAGAAACAGGGATGGTTCGCGAAGAACCACCCCTGCCGTTCTGATTCAGGCCGGACGCGAATGCCGAGTCATCGGGTCGTCGTGCCACGCAGTCTCACGGACGCATGCTTTGTCTTTGAGACCCCACGTCACGTTGACGCCACGTACTGCGAGGTCGCCGTCTGGGCCACCGACCTCTACTCGAGGTCGCCGTCCAGGATCGGTTGGAGCTGGTAGCCGGTATCCGGTTGGCGTGCGCCGCCGAAGCCGAAGTTAAACTGGCCGACGATGCCGGTGTACGTCACCGCATTGGAGGGAATGGACTCGCCGACGTAAAACGAGTCGTCAATGACGCGGAGCGTGACGTTGCTCGAGGTCGAAGGATCCGACGCGTCGTAGTTCGTATCCGCCTCAAACTCCGAGGAGCCGTCACTGTCAACCGTCAGATCGGTAATCGTGATGAGCTCAGACTCGTAGTCTTCCGCCCCGCCGTTCAACAGGTCGTCAACGGTCACGGCCTGGGGAGCGGGCGTGTCGTAGCTGTCTCGCTCCAGTTCGTAGAAGCGAACGTCGCCGGACACCTGCAGCAGACCGGAGAAGGCGCCAAGCTCGCCTACCGCGTGGATGCGGTCACCGGGCTGGATGGCGCCGGCATCGTACGCATCGGCAAGATCTTCGTCACGGACCACGATGCCACTGGCACCGGTCGGGCCGCTGTCGTCCTGGATGAAGATATTGCTGCCATCTTTTCGGGTCACAATGCCGCGAACAATGACGTCTGCATCAAGGGCCTGCGCGCGAGCATTGTCGATCGACTCGGCGCCCTGGTCGTCGGCCGGGATCGTGTCATCGTCTTCCACGGTCAACGTGAAGGCTGGCGTATCGCCAATACTCACGCCGTTGCCGTCCTGCAGCTCGTATGTGATGGTTTCATCGCCTTCGTCGAAGAAGTCGTCGTCATCGATCTCGATCTCGAAGCTGCGAGTCTCACCGGACGTTACGCTTTCCGGAAATTCGATCGTCATCGTGTCCGGCGCGTCGATGTCGCTGGTACTGAGCGAACCGCCGGTGCGGACGAGTTCGACGCTAAACGCCTTAAATCCGGGGTCATTCACGGTGACCGAGAAGGTCACGCTGCCGGCATCCTCCGTCGTGTCAACGGCGGCGGAGGTGAAGGAAACCGTCGAACTGGAGCCGACGTCGTTCGGGACGCTGGCGCTGTCGCATCCTGCGAAGATAGCGAGCGCTGCAAGCAGCACAAAGGCGCGTGTGTAGTGGGTAAGCATAGAAATTGGGGATCACAATAAGGGGAAGCGAGAAGGCGCCACAGTGGGCCGGCCCCGTTCGTCGGAGCCGGCCCGTGGCGGAGTGGGCGCGAGCGCCTTACTCCTCCGCGTCGACGGCGACGTTGTCCACGCGCCACAGTTCAGTGGTACCGGGACCGGTGCCGCTGGAGATGTACTGGAAGGCCACGTAAACCTCTGCGTTGCCAACGAAGTCACCCAGATCTACATCTCCGGACGCGACTTCTTCATAGCCGCCCGTCGAGTACGTGCCCTGCTCCGTGACTTCGGTCCAGGTCGCGTCTTCCGGGTTTCCGCTTCCGGTGTAGTCGGTTGACACTTTCACGAGCAGTCCCTGCTCGATGCCGCCGTCGTCGAAGTTCTTTGCATTGACGAAGTTGAGCGTGGCACCGTCGAAGCCTTCGAGGTTGAGAGCAGGCGTGATGAGCCAGTCGTTCGCCGCCTGCGGGCTTTCGAAGGCATTCGCTTCGGCGAGGGGCGCAATGTCGCTCTGGCTCGGATCGTTGATCTCCCACTCGGACGCCGTGCCCATCGTGGCGACGCTGTAGGTTGTGAACGGATCGAGCGTTTCGTCGCTGAAGTCCGCTTCGAAGAGGCGGACCGTCCCTTCCGCAGCGATATTCACGCGGAACGTCTGCCCGCCGACGAGCGCACCGGTCACCTTCTGCAGGGCAAAGACGCCGACCTCGGCTTCCGGCTCATCCTGGTCGTCGGTGAGCGTGTACGTGAATGACTGCTGGGCACCGTCTTCGGCTCCCGCGGGAAAGGTGATGGTTGAGAGGACGTAGGCCGTTTCATCGTCATTGACGGCCGCTGCATCGTCGATATTGAAATCGTCGATGGTTGCCGAACTTGCGCCGGCCGCGTAGAGGAGCTCGGCGCTGACCTCGCTGTCGCCGGGGTTCTGAACTTCGACGGTAACCGTCACTGTGGTGTCACGCTCGGAAACGCTGGTTTCCGAGCCGGCGAAGGTGATGACCGTCGGGTCGGTCGTGTTGCTCAACTGCTCCGGCGAGGTGCCGCTGTCGCAAGCGGTCGCGACGAACAGCACTGCGAGCATGATCGCAGTGGGCAGTGCGTGTTGGAGTCGATACATGATGTCGTAGAAATCTTAAAACCAAGAGTCTGGAGACGCAGGCGGGACCTGCAATGCGGGCGCACTCCGGGCAACCGCCGGCCGACAAAACCGACCGGCGGTGCCGAGAGCGGCATGCGGGCTAGAACGTGTAGCGCAGTCCCAGCTGCACCTGCCAGCGAGAGGCGATGTTCGACGTCTGGAACAGCTCGTCGGATGCCGTTTCCTGAAGGTTCTCCTCGTCGAAGCTAACAACCGGCTTGCCGAGGTCGTCCTCCGTGATGATCTGACCGCCGATTTCCGTTCCGACGTCTTCCGGATTCACGTACTGCTGGAAGTCCCAGGCGAACGCATTCTGGAAGCTCACGAACCGCTGGCGGCCCCAGTCGTCGTTCAGCCAGTTCAGCACGTTCTCCATCGTCGCCGTAATTTCCAGCTTCTGCTTCTGGTAGGTGACGATGTTCTGCGAGATCTGCAGGTCGATCTGGTGGTTCCACGGGCCGATGTCGATGTTGCGCTTCGTGAACTCACCGCGGTAGTCGGACAGGCCGTCCCAGGCGTTGATGAAGGCATTCATCGACTCCCAGTTGTTGGAGGCGAGAACGATCTCATCCTCGGAGGCCGGCACGTACACGAGGTCGTTGTCGTCCCGCGTGTCGGCGTTGGCATTGCCATCGTAGATCCAGCTGAACGGCTGACCCGAGCGACCGTCGTAGATCACTCCAATCGTCGTAGCGAACCGGTCGAGATACTCAATCCGGTAATTCAGCGTACCCAGAATGCGGTGACGTAGCGCCTGATCCGTGCGTCCGAGCCCTGCGTTGTTGACGTCCACGTTCTCGTTGAACTGCCAGTTCGAGATGGCGCGGCTGGACGAGCCGGTGTTCACCGAACGGGCTTCGTTGATCGTGTACGAGAGCGACCCGCTCAGCCCCTCACGCACCTGGCGCTGAAGCTGAATCGTTCCGCTGTACGAATACCCCTTGTTCGTATTTCTGAGGAGCAGCGCATTCGTGAACCGGTTGCTCACGTCCTCGTCGTAAATCGGGCGACCATACCGCGACTCGCCCGTCTGACGAAGGTTCAGGTTCGTGAAGGCGACGCCGTTCACGGTGTTTGAGTACAGACCTTCGAGCGTGACGGAGAAACCGTTCGGCAGCTGCTGGTCGATTGCCAGATTGGTCCGGAAGACCTGCGGGTACTTGAAGTCGTTCTCGATAACGTTGATCTCCGTCGTTGCAACGGGCGTGATCAGGTCATTATCGCCGGCGCGCGGAAGCTGGTCTCGAATGCTCTGACCGGCGAGATCCTCCGGTACGAAGCGGAGACCGTCGCTCGGGGCACCGGAGCCGTAGTAGTCATCGTAGGAGAACCCCTGGTCGATGCGGAAGAAGTCCGCACCGCTATTGCTGAACTGGTTCGACACCCAGACGAACGGCGGGTCACCGGCAAAGAGACCGACGCCACCGCGAACCTGCGTCTCGAGGTCGTTCCCGAGCAGGTCCCGCTGGAAGTTGAAGCCGAGGCGTGGCGACCAGAGCGGGTTGCCCGTAGCGATGCTCGAGGTATTGACGCCGAAGGCCTCGAAGGCCGTCTGGTTGAAGGTCGGCTCATCCGGGACGATCGGCACGTCGGCACGCAGACCGAACGTCAGGCGCAGATCGTCGCGCACCTGCCACTCGTCCTGTGCGTAGAGCCCGACCTGAAAGGCCGTAAACTCGGCAAGCGGCTTCTCCGTACCGGCCGCCGGCGTGGCGTAGCTGAAGCGATACCGGGTCGGCTGACCGCGGCGGTAGGCTTCAAGCGCCGAAATGGTCTCGTTCTCCCCTTCCAGGTCCTCAAACTCGAACTGACCGTAGAAGTCCTGGATGAAGAGGTTGCTGAAGCGCCAGATCTGATTGCTGGTCCCCAGCGTGAAGGTGTGATTCCCGCGGATGTACGAGAAGTCATTCGTAATCTCGACGAGATCCTGGTCGAGCTGGTTCGCCTGGTTGAACCGGCCCGGCCCGAGCTCGATCTCCCCGTCGCTGTCCGCTTCGATCAGCACGTCGGCGAAGGCTTCGTTGCCGATGTCGCGGCTGTCGCGAATGCGGGTGTAGACCACGCGGGCTTCGTTGTACATGTTATCGCCCAGCGTCGTGTTGAGCTGCAGAACCGTAGAATTCTGGATGCTCGTGAACTGGTACTGACGGCTGCTGAATCCGAAGCTGTCCTCGTCGCGACCGATCCCCGCGTCATCCAGTCCGCGCACATAATTGTGGCGAAGCGTCAGGCGATTGTTGTCGTTCAGGTTCCAGTCCAGCTTCGCAAGCACCTTGTAGCTGTCCTGAATCTGCGACAGCCGGCTCGTTCCACCCGGGTTGTAGCCATAGACGTTCTGCGTGATGTCCGCAACGTCGTTCAGATAGGCTTCCGTGTCCGCGTTTGGAATCTGGAAGTTGTTGGGCCCGGGCCCGACGCCGGTGTTCAGCGGATTCTTCTGTGTCACATACTCCGCGTTGACGAAGAAGAAGAGCTCATCTTCGATGATGGGGCCGCCGATGTTACCGATGAAGTACTGACGGCTGAAAGCGCCCGTCCCTTCCCCATCGAGATCGCCGGTGAAATTTTCATTCCGACCGAAGTAGCGAACCAGGCCGTCAAATTCGTTGGTGCCGCTCTTCGTGACCGCGTTGATCTGTCCACCGGTAAAGCCGCTCTTACGAACGTCATACGGGGCAATGTCGATCTGAAACTCCTCGATCGCGTCGAGGCTGATCGGCTGCGTTCCGGCCTGACTGCCCGGCACGGCGTCGCCGAGACCGAAGACGTCGTCCAGCGTCGCACCGTCGATCGAGATGCTGTTGTACCGATCGTTGTTGCCGGCAAGGCTTCCGCCGCCCGTGTACTGCGGGGTCAGGCGCGCGAAGTCCGTGATGCTGCGGCTGATCGACGGAAGCGCATCGATCTGCTCCTGGCGGATGTTGGTTGCCGCACCGGTCCGGTTCGCGTTAATAACGCCTTCTCGTTCGGCGATCACTTCCACGCCCTCCATCTCTTCCGTCTTCGGGCGCAGCTGGAATCCAATGGTCGCCTTCTCGTTCAGCTCGAGCGTCACGCCGGTCCTTTCGACCGACTGGTACCCGACAAACGAAGCGCGTACGATGTAGGGACCTCCTACGCGCATATTGAGAATCGAGTAGCGACCCTGAGCGTTCGTTGCCGTTCCGTACTGCGTACCGGTGGGCTGGTGGATGGCGACGACGTTCGCTCCGGGGATGAGTTCTCCGGTGTCGTCAACCACCGTACCGGTGATCGACGCCGTCGTGCTCTGCCCGAACGCGGGAGCCGCGGGAAGCACGAGAAGGAGGCATATCAGCGATAGCCACCGTGTAGCCGTAAGCTTCATATCGAGGGGTGTAGGTGTGTTTATAAAGAGGCCGTGTGATGCCAACGTGCAGTTTACATGCTGCTTGTCTAATGACATGCTGCTTATCGGAGCGCTGCTTTGCCGGGCGCAGCCGTCTGGGACGCGGGCGAGCATGAGCAGCGGCCTCGCTCGGTACACGTCCAAGCTGTAGGTCGATGGGGCCGGGGCCCTCCGTCCATCAACCATCCATCCGATGTCGGAAGAGATGTCGACGGGCGTTGAAGGCGTCGCGGCTGATGACGTGCGGAAACGCCGGATAGCTTCATGATGCCGTTAGCAACACGGTCGTATAGTAAGAGCACGCCGCTCAACCATGGTAAAGATCCTGTTTAAAGGAATCCGTTTACAAAAGGATAATCTGGGATTGACATCAGTCCATGCTGATTTCGGGGAAAACTAAAGCGATGTTCT
>NZ_DAXETW010000180.1:0-6476 GCF_051155795.1 Longibacter sp. | reverse complement strand
TCGACCGGGGCGATGGCCATCTCGCCACAGTTCGACGAGGCCGCGCCTTTCTCTGATGGCCGCGCCCGCGTCACGGACGGGGATCAGCAGAAGTTCATCGACGCGACCGGCGAGGTGGTGTTGGAAGGGGATGCTGCATATGTCGGCTCATTCCATGAAGGACGCGCGGTCATACAGCCGGAGCCCAACGGCCCATTTGGATACATCGACAAGCGCGGGGCCGTTGTCATCGCGCCGCAGTTCGACAAGGCCCATGCCTTCTCCGACGGGCGCGCCGCCGTCGCCACCGGCGAAGACCCGAAGCGCGGACAACCGATGTTCGGCTACATCGACCGGGACGGGCAGTTCGTGGTAGAGCCGCAGTTCTCGGGCGGCGGGCGCTACGCCGACGGGCTGGCCCCCGTACAGACGGGTGGGTTCGTGCACGGGAAATGGGGCTACATCGACGAACAGGGCGACATGGTGATCGAGCCGCAATTTACGGAGGCACTGCCCTTTTCGGACGGCCTCGCTGTTGTTGCCGTGGAAACGGGATTCGACGAATCGTGGGGCTACATCAATGTGGAGGGCCGGCGGGTGGTCGAGCCGGACTTCGAACGCGCGCATCGGTTCGCCGACGGCGCGGCCCCTGTGAAGCGAGAGCGCCGCAGGTGGACATACATCGACGCGGACGGCGAGCCGGCTTTCGAGGAAAAATTTGCGTATGCCGAGCCCTTCCGTGGACCGCTCGCGCGCGCCGCAACGGAGATCAGCGACAAGATGCGAAACTATGTCAACCTCTCATCCAGCGTTGGTGACGGGGACTGGATCTACATCGACCGGCAAGGGCAGCAGGTATGGCCGGCTGCTGCGTCGCCCACTGCGGCCGAAGCGCCGGAAGCGGTGGAAGAAGCGGCGCCTGCCGAAGACAAGACCGTCTCCGACGCCGACGACCCGCTCATCGCTGGGTTCGCCGCCCTGCTGCCCGATGAACTGCCCGGCGGCGTCGCGCGGACCGACGTCGAGAACCACCTCGCGGGCGACACGCCCATCGTGGAGGGTACCTACGAAGGCGATGCGGGGCCGCTCGAAATGAGGCTGGGCCGCGTTCGCACCGGCTGGAGCGAAGCGCGCGCCAAACTGGATCAGGCGGCGGCTATGCAGGAAGTCATGACGAAAACCACGTATCGAGATCACGCCGCCTACGAGCGAACACCTGAGGGTGACGAACGGCAGATATTCGTCTTGCTGGACCCCGGGGCCATGGTTGTTTCGGTCACCGCTCCCCCCAACGGACCGTCCATGCAGGATCTACGCGGCGCACTGGGCGCGCTGGATTGGGAGCGGATCGAAACGCTCGCGCAGGATGCCCCCGCAACGGCCGCTGCCCCCACGCCTCCCGTGAACGCTCCGGACGGCTTCGCCGCCTACGCCGCCGAGCTCGGGGACGCGCAACTGGCTTTCGCTCATCCCGAAGACTGGGCGGTGGTCGACCTCAGCTTGATGAACTCGCTTCTGAAAAGCATCGTCGTCATGCGCAGCAGAGAGGCCGCCCAGAAACAATTCGGGGACGGTGTCGACCTGTCCACCAACGATGAGCCACGCCTCGTCACACCCGATAATGTGGTCATAACGCTTGGGGTGATCGACGACGGGCCGACGCCGAAGCAGTTCGTGCAGAGCATCGTCCAGGATCCCCCGCTACGCGAAGCGGACGTCACCGAGCCCCGTAGCGAGACGACCGTGAACGGGCGTGCCGCACTGGCGGCGACCATGCGCGGCACCGACGTAGACGGCCACGCCGCGGTCCATCGAGTCGTGGCCTTCACAGCAGACGACACGCTGATTTTCGCGTCCATCCTGCGCCCACCCGAAGACCTTGCGGACGCCCGCACGGCCGTACAGACGCTCCTTGACCACCTGACGGTGGAAACGATGCGCGTAAGAGTGCAGAACAAATAGCAGCGTCCCGTTCCCCTGCCGACGGTTGTCTGCTCGTGGAACGCCGCGAGCGGGTGGTCGGCTTCAACATCACCTCGGCGAACCAGGGGCAGGACGCTGACATGGGGCAGGGCGTCGGTGACAACCCGTCCGAATGATGGGGATGGAACCGGCTATCATCAAGATGCTGCTCAGGCTTGACCGGTCGCACGGCATCGCTCCCAGAGAAAATCCTTTGCCCCCTCAACCGATTCCGAATGCGACACGACCCGCTATTTTGAAACAGCCAGCGAGTCGCGCCAGGCAGCCGCCTGGTCGGGTCTACCCCAGTCGTCGTAGAACTGGACGAGGTGTCGGATGGTTTGTCGGGTATACGGGTCGTCGGGGCTGCGCGTGCGCCCGAGTGTGGCGTGGGCGTCGTGCAGCAGCGGCTCGGCCTCGGCGTAGCGCTCCCGGGCAGCAAGGGACGCGCCCAGGAAGCTTTTTGACTCGGCGGCTTCCCAGCTTCGCGGACCCCGCTTTTCTTTGCGAATAGAGAGGCTCTCGCGAAGAAGCGAATCCGCCTGACCCGGAGCCCCCGTGGCGATGAGGGCGGCACCCAGTCCATTGAGCGCGTCAGCGACGTACACGTGGTCGTCGGGCACGTGCACGCGCAGACTCGATAGGGCCGACCGGTAGACCCGCTTGCTTGCTTCGTGTTCGTCCTGAGCACGAAGCGTGTGGCCCAGCGCCGTCCGGCTGAGGGCGATGCGTACAGCGTGCTCGGGATAGCGGGTCTGGCGCACCTCCAACACGGCGCGTTGCACATCCTCGGCCCGCTTGAGACGTCCCGTTTCGCGATAGAGCTCCGCCCGGTTGCTCCGGGCGACGAGCACGTACGGGTGATGTTCTCCCATCACCTCCGTTCCCATCTCCAGCGCCTCGCGATAAAGCGAGTCGGCAGCGGAGTAGTCGCCTTCGCGATGACGAATTTCGGCCAGGTTAGCAAGCGCGACGGGCAAGACCTCCTCTCGTTCTCCGTCCAGCCGGCGCGCCATCGTGATCGTTTCGCGCAGCACCGGCCTGGCGGCGTCGTAGTCGCTTTGTGCGCGGAGGATGCCGGCCAGATTGTTGAGCGTTTCGACCATGGTGGTGCGTCGCGCGTCCGGCAGGGGCCGCCAGTGCGTCAACGCTTCACGATAAAGGCGCTCGGCCCGGTCGACCTGGTTCAGCACCTGCTGGTTGGCCCCGAGGTTGTGCAAGCTGGAGGCCAGTTGTTCAGAAGAAGCGGGGTCGTCGGTCGGGAGGGTGCGGCGCGTGGCCAACGCGTCTTCGAGGAGCGGCGTGGCCTTGTTGTAGCGGCCCATCTGCGTGTACACGCGCCCGATGACAGATTGCACCTCGGCCTGTACGGCCGGCTGGTCGCCGAGCGTCTCGGTGCGTTCGACGCCGCGTGCCAGCAGCTCACGGGCGGTGATCGTGTCCCCCTGGGCGACGTTCGGGTTGCCGGCCTCGAACAGATTCGTCAAGAAAGCAGACACCTGCTCGGCTTTCTCCGCATTCGTCCGTGCCCGGTCGCGCTCGGTGGCGAGGCGGCGCGACTGCACGGTGACGGTGGCGGCATACCCGGCCAGAAGCAGCACGAGCACCGTGGCCGCGGCCACGCGCCAGCGGTTGCGGCGGAGGAACTTGCTCGCGCGATATTGCCACGTGGAGGGACGTGCCTCCACGGGCAGCCCCTCCTGGTAGCGACGCAGGTCAGCGGCCAACTCGGCGGCCGAGGCATATCGGCGAGACGGTTCCTTCCGAAGCGCCTTCATAATAATGCGGTCGAGGTCGCCCCGGAGGCGGCGCTTCAGGCGCGCGGGCGGAGGAAGGGCAGACGTGGATGGTTCGTGCGTGTCCTCCGCCTCATCCTGCCGCGTAGCCGCCGTCGAGGGGGGCTCCGGTCGCGTCTCGCAAATGACCCGTTCGATGTGACTGGGCGTCCGCTTTTCAAAGTGATAGGGACGCCGGCCCGTGAGCAGTTCGTAGAGGACGACCCCGAGAGCATACACGTCGGTGGCGGGAGTAATCGCCTCGCCGCGCACCTGTTCGGGGGCAGCATAGGCAGGCGTCATCAAAGGGCGACCCGTGTGCGTCACGGGGGCATCCACGATTGCTTCGTCGTCCAGCAGTTTGGCAATGCCGAAGTCCAGCAGCTTTGGGGAGCCGTCGGCGGTGACAAGCATGTTGGACGGCTTGAGGTCGCGGTGCACCACGAGCGTCCGATGCGCGTGCGCGACGGCGTCGGTCACCTTCTCAAAGAGCCGGAGTCGCTGATCGATAGAACATGCCGCCTCCTCGCAGTAGCGACCCAGCGGCGTGCCGTCGACACGCTCCATGGCAAAATATGGGCGCTCGTCGGCTGAGAGGCCGCTGTCGTAGAGGCGTGCGATCCCCGGATGCTCCAGCGAGGCAAGAATCTGACGCTCTGCCCGAAAGCGCTGCGCGATGTTGTCGGAGTACAGGCCGGGCCGAATCACTTTCAGGGCGACCTCGCGCTCGTGCTGGCCATCGGCACGGACGGCGCGGTACACGGTCCCCATCCCACCGCGCCCGAGCAATCCGTCGAGGCGGTAGGGCCCGATGCGAGCATCCTCCTCGAGCGCCGGCTCGCTCTCGAACAGGGAATCGGTACGTTCCGCCTGTGGTATCCCCTCACTCAGAAAGCGGGAGACCTCTCCATCGCTACCCGCCAACAGCGATTCCACCTCCACTCGCAGGTCCTCGTCTCCAGCGCAGGCCTCGTCCAGAAACGCGTCGCGCTCTTTTCCTGCCGGACGGTCGAGCGCTTCGTCGAGGACATCCTTCACACGATTCCATCGGTCGGGGGTCATGGCACGTGGGAATTGGGAAAGTGCAGAGTTCGGACTTGCCAGTGAGCGACGGTGTGGACGCTTAGGTGAATGGCTGTGGCATCATCGCGGTGATTCCATTCGCGTGATCTCGCGGGAGAGCCAGACTTTGGCCGTTCGCCAGTCGCGTTTCACGGTGGAGGGAGAGACGTCGAGTGCGGTAGCGGTTTCCTCAATCGTCATCCCACCGAAGAAGCGACACTCCACGACTCGGCTCTGACGCTCGTCAACGGCAGCGAGGCGGTCGAGCGCCTCGTCGAGCGCGACGAGACGATCGGCCTGCTTGTCGACAGCGATCCGGCCCTCGTCGAGCGTAAGATGGGGGGCGTCCCCACCCCGCTTCTGTGCCTGTCGCTTTTTCGCGCGGTTGATCACGACCTGGCGCATCGCCCGGGCTGCCACCCCGAAGAAGTGCGAGCGTCCCTGCCAGTCCACCGCATGGTTATCGACGAGTTTGTGGTAGGCTTCGTGCACCAGCGCCGTCGTGCGCAGCGTGATGTCAGGGCCTTCACCGCGCAGTTCGAGGTGCGCCAGTCGGTGCAATTCCTCGTAGACCAGAGGCAGTAGCGCGTCGAGTGCTTCGCGATCTTCCTCGCGAAGGCGCTCCAGCAGGTGCGTCACCTCGCTGGGAGAACGGGACATGATGAACGGCTGCGGTTCGAAAACCAGCGAATGGTGCGGGCTCTCTTTGCCCGTCGTCCGTGCGCACAATGCGCAAACAACGAAGCATCGGTCTCAAATGCACAAACGGGTCGACCGCAACCCCCTCTCACACAGCATGTGACAGATATAATGATACGACCACGTAACGGGGACGCAGCGTTTCCGAATACGACCGTCGCGCCTGACCCATTCGACGGTGATTTCTTGCATGCAATAGTGAGGGAGGTATCGGTTCTTCTGCGTCCGTCTCCGGACATGCAGGACGTTCATCGCGGCACGAGACGTTCGCTGCCTGCCACCATCGACCTCTCCATACACCGCGCTTCTCGCGCATCTCGATTCGCGTCGCCCTGCGCACCGTGCGACCGCCCGGGGACCTCAGACGCTTCCCTTTTCTCTGGAATGACACCGCCTCGTCATGAGTCAAGGCTATTCACGATCCACTCCGTTTCTTCTCGCCGTTGCGCTTCTGATATCGGTCTTCGTCTGTATTCCCGATGACGGCCGTGCGCAACCGGTGCCGGTCACCAACATCGAGAATGCCGCAGGCGACTCCGTCTTCGTCAGCTTTGACGACGGCGCCCTGCTGGGCCTCGGCGAATTTGACACCGGAATCATGCCAGCCAACGGTGCCGGCACCCGCATGATGTGGCACCCCGCCAAGGCCGCCTTCCGCGCGGGGGAAGTCACCGGCACGCAGTGGGACGAAGTCAATGTCGGTGAACACTCGGTCGCGTTCGGGTTGAACACGGACGCCGCCGGGGTACGATCCCTAGCGATGGGCTTAGGTTCGAGTGCCGAGGGCAACGGATCTACGGCGATGGGCAACGGGACACTTGCCAGCGGCACCGGGGCCGTGACCATGGGCAACCTCACACGAGCCGAGGGCGACGAGTCTACGTCGATGGGCGATCGCACAGAGGCCGCGACCGACCAATCCCTCTCCGTCGGCAGGTTCAACGACGCCAACACGTCCGTCGACAACACCCTTTTCGTGGCCGGCAACGGCTCATTCGG
>NZ_DAXETW010000179.1:0-3366 GCF_051155795.1 Longibacter sp. | reverse complement strand
ATGTAACTCCTTGATATATGAGTTCGATAGCGGCCGCTGGTTAGCCACAAAAGCAAACAGTCCTTCTGCGGCCTCGTGTTGGTCTTTTATTAACCGCGCTACTTTCTGAGGGTCTTTGTTGGTTGAACCGTGGCTAATTAGAGAGGCATCGATTCCTTGTTCTATCAAAAGCTGTGTCGTTCCTTCATCGAGAGTGTACAGCCTCTCAATAATGCCCGTTTCTATAGCCCATTGCCTTAGAAGGCGTTCATTGAACCTTTTGACTGCATCAATTTTCTCTAGTTTGTGGCGTTCGTCTTTCCAAATTGTTGACAGCGATGATAGCTCATCATTTGCAAGGTCGCCAGAAGAGGGGGGGAGGTCAGAGATAGGCTCCCACTTGTGAGAGTAATTCATGCCTGCAGAGACCTGAACTGATTGGTTATATACAAAGGGCGGTATTCAAAGATGAGCTAACGCCCGTCCTTATTATGTCCGCAAAGATTTGGTGTAATGTAACTTATAGACAAAGCCCCTGGCAAGCTCTTGCGAGCTCTCAGAGGCTTTTGTTGTACCTATGTTGTACCAACTTTTACATAAGTAATGTAAAACAATGACTTATGTAAAATAAGAGTGGGCCCGGCGGGACTTGAACCCACGACCGATCGATTATGAGTCGACTGCTCTAACCAACTGAGCTACGGGCCCGGTATGCGGCGCGGTACGTGGGCACTAGACTACGCATCGCAGCAAACGATGTCCACCACCGGTACCGTCCAACACCCAGATTCGTCCAACGTCCACGGATGGTCGTCGATCCGTGACATTCAGGCTCCGCCATCCGGGACCGATCGCACGTCGACGGCAGGGGAACGAGCAGGAAGGCGTCATCCATTTTCTTAAATCCGGGATGTGCGTCTATACTTTTAAATTCCTCGTATGTATGTTTTCATATCTCATGCATAGAAGCACTGTGCCCGTCCGCCGTCCCCTTCCCCTGGCCCACGCTCCCATGACGTTACGCGTGATGCTCCGATCCTCCGCCCTGCTCCCCGTTCTGCTGCTCCCCGTTCTGCTGCTCCTCGCCACACTCGCCTTCACTGGCTGCGACGACGCCACGGTTTCCTCGACCGAGCCGGACGCACCGGAGGTGCCGGACGACGAGCAGGTGGCGGAGGCAATGGACGAGTTGCCCTTCCAGGAGGGCACGCAGGCCAAGTTCTTCCGGCGCTGCACGGTGATCACGGACACGCCGCAGGCCGCGGTCGACGCTGCCTCGCCGGGCGACATCGTCTGTGTGAAACGCGGCACCTACGACGGCACGCTGACCATCACTACCCCGGACATCACGGTCACGCCCCGCTGGCTCGGGTTTGCCACCATCCGCGGTGGAGACGCACCCACGGGCGCATCGGTTCGAATTCTCGCCGACGGCGTCACCTTCGAGGGCTTTCGCGTGACCTTCCCGGGCGGTTTGATCGGCATCTCCATCGGACCCAACGTGAACGATGTGACGGTGCGCAAGAACCGGGTGCACGGCGTGGGGCCGACCGGACGCCTCGGCGTCACAGGCATCCTCGCGGACGGCGGCAATTCAGGCCTCCGCATCGAGTATAACATCGTGGAAGACCTCCGAAATGAGTTTACGTCGAACGACGGCTTCCCAACGGTGAACGGGATTTTTGCGAATGACGATCGGGCGGACGGATTCGCAAGCTCCGTCATTCGCGGCAACCTGGTTCGCAACCTGAAAAGCGACAACGCGACGCTCGGAATCCTGCTGCAGGGTACGGTCAGCGACGTGCAGGTCGAGAAAAACTTCGTCTACAACCTGTCGGCCGACCCGGCCAACGACAGCAACCCGGGCGATGATAACGTGCAGTACGATGACAACCTGGACGACGGCTTCGACGGGACGCTCGCCACGTTCGCCCAGGGCGTAAACATCGATGCCTCGAGCTCCACTGACCTGAACGTGACGCGCAACTTCATCTTCGGGATGCGCTCGACTGGTTTCAATGGCGAGGCCGTGAAAGTGGACGACGGCGCGGACGGGCTGACGGTGTCGTTCAACGACCTGCGCTCGGTGGTCGGCCTGAACAACGGGACGGAGACAACCTTCGATGCTACGTGCAATTACTGGGGCCTTCCGCTGGGCCCGCGACCGGTGGCGTCCAACCCGGCTGCCGATGATGGACCCAACCGACAGCGGCGGAGCGCTCTCGTCGGGGATGCCGACGTGCAGCCATGGCTCGTCCGCTCGATCCTGTTTGGTCGCAACCTCGAGCAGGCCTGCGTCGGCGGCCGCGGCAACCGGGGCGGATCCCGCTGATGCGACAACGGATCGCCCCGGCCAGGATAGCGCCGAATGAGGGTAGATACCGGCTGGCCTTGACCAGGCGTGCACGAATGCGAACATCCAGCGACGCGGATTGACGCACGGTCGAGCAGGGCCTATTCTTTTCGTCCATCATCTCGAAAAGACCCAACCCGCCACTTACGCATGTCTACCGCCGCTAGCGTCCACGGCCTTCATCACGTCACGGCCATCTCTGGCGACCCGAATGAGACGCTGGCCTTTTACCGCACGGTGCTCGGCCTTCGGCTGGTGAAACGGTCCGTCAATCAGGATGCCCCCGAGACGTATCACCTCTTCTTCGCGGATGGCGCCGGTACGCCGGGCACCGACCTCACGTTTTTTCCCTGGCCCGACCTTGCGCCGGGGACGCCGGGCGTCGGGCAGGTCGTCGAGATTCCACTGGCGGTGCCGCAGGGGACGCTGCCGTACTGGCGCGAGCGCTTGGCGGAGCACGGTGTCACCGTCGGAGAAGAAACGAAGCGGTTTGGCGAGCCCACGCTCCCCGTCGAGGACCCGGACGGTCTGCGTCTCTCGATCGTCGAGACGTCCGACGAGAGAACGTTCACGCCCTGGGACGAGAGTCCGGTCCCGGCCGAGAAGCAGATCCGTGGCATGCACTCGGTGCGCATCTGGGAGCGGGATCTGCAGGCGACAGAGACGGTGCTGACAAGCGTACTCGGCCTGGAGAAAACCGGCGAGGACGACGGCTGGCATCGCTACGGGCTGGATGGCCGGTCGGGCACGCTGGCGGAGGTGAAGGTGGTGTCGGACGGCCAGCATGGACGCGGCGGGCCGGGAACGGTGCACCACGCGGCGTGGCGGATGACCGACAGCGAGGAGCAGCAGGCGCTGCGATCGAAGATTCAGCAGGTGGGCCTGCGACCGTCGGAGCAGATCGACCGGTTCTGGTTCCAGTCGGTCTACTTCCGGGAGCCGGGCGGCGTCCTGTTCGAACTGGCCACCGACGGGCCGGGCTTTACCGCTGACGAGGACCTCGAGCACCTGGGGGAGGCGCTTATCCTCCCTCC
>NZ_DAXETW010000178.1:0-11779 GCF_051155795.1 Longibacter sp. | reverse complement strand
AGGTGAACCCGGACGCCGCCAACGATCGAGAAGCCATTTTCCATGCCCTCCGGTGGGCGGCGCGCTGGTATTACAACCAGTTGACGGATTCAAACGGCGGCTACCGCGCACTGGAGTACATGCACGACCGCGGCTTCCTCGACCGGACGATCGCCCGGTTCGGGGTCGGTTGGGCGCCCGATCGGTGGGATGGACTGTTGTCGGCAGCCGAGGATGAGCAGATTGACGAAGAGATCCTGCATCGGGCGGGGCTGATCATTGAACGAAAGGATGGCAGCGGGTACTACGATCGGTACCGGGGCCGCGTCATCTTTCCGATCCTGTCACACGTCGGGAAGGTCCTCGGCTTTGCCGGTCGGATTCTCGACGCCGACGCCGATCAGCCCAAGTACATCAACTCTCCGGAAACGGAGGTCTACGACAAGAGCCGCGTGCTCTACGGTCTCCGGCAGGCCAAGCAAGCGATTCGGAGTGAGGAAGAGGTCCTCATGGTTGAGGGCTACACAGACGTGATCTCGTTGTATCAGGCTGGGGTTGAGAACGTTGTCGCCTCCAGCGGAACGGCCCTGACGGCGGGGCAGGTGGAGACCCTGGACCGGTATGCCAAGCGAATCGTGCTCCTCTACGACGCCGATGAGGCGGGCTCCCGAGCGGCCGTTCGAGGGATGAACCTCGTGCTACAGAATGGAATGGGGGCCTACGCCGTCGAGCTGCCGGATGGCGAGGATCCGGACTCCTTCGTTCGATCTGAGGACGCAGAAACGTTTGCGACCTACATCGAGGAGCATCGCCAGGACCTTCCGAAGTTTGCGTATCGCCGAGCCCGGCGGGAGGGACGATTTGACACCCCGGAGGATCGGGTGGAGGTGCAGCAGGAGATCATTCAAGCGATTGCAAAGATTCCGGATCGCAACCTGCGGCGAGAATATGTTCGGCGGACGAGCGACGTCCTGAACGTGCCCGACAGCGACCTTTTCCGTATGCTGGAGACGGAGGTGGCCAGGGTGCAAGAGCAGGAGCAGCGCCGCGCCCGCCGACAGCAGCGTCGCCAGCAGAACCGGCGGGGATCCACCGCTGGCACCACGGTCCAGGAGCCGGGCGCATCGTCGGTACCCCGGCAGGGCCAGACGGCAACCGGGTCGCCGGAGGGAGACCGCCCGCCGCCGCATACGGATGCTGACTATCGGGACGATGACAGCGGTGATGAGGGATTCAATGACACCGATGAGCAGGACGCAACGAACGTCTCTGCCCGGCGCGGACCGCTACCCGAGGAAAAAGTGCTTCTCCGGCTGATGCTCGACCAGGGAACGCCCATGGTGGAGTTCATTCTCGGCAATATGTCGCTCGGGGAGTTCACCGAGGGGCCGGCCCGCGACATGGTGGACGTGTTTATCGACATGTACGGAAACGACGCCGTCAAGCCGAGTCGCATCACCGACGGCGAATTCGGGGACGAGCTTCAGAACCTGGCGGCCTCCGTGATGGTCGACAAATACACGCCGTCGGAAAACTGGCGGCAGAGACAGAACATCACAGTTCCCCGCTTCAACCAGGAGCCCTACGAGGCCGGTGCCAGCGCCATGACGCTGCTCAAACTCGATCGCGTCGACGATGCGATCACCCGGCAGAAGGAGAAAATGTTCGAAGCCTCGCGATCCGAAGGAACCGAGAACTTCGGGGAGCTCCAGAAGGAAATGATGCAGCTCTATGAAATGAGGAAGCGGATCAAGCGCCGGGAGTTTCTCGACTGGGAGTAGATCGGCTCGCCGCCCAACGCCGTTTCGGTGCGGTATCCGGTCGGACGAGTGTATCCCCGTCCGGCGGATCATCCAGGTATGACGATTTGCCGGTCGTGGACCCGTCGCAGTTGCTCGACGTTTCCGATGTCCTCCACGCTTTCAGCGTACGCTCTCTACACGCGACCGCACATGGCTTCCGACTCCAATCGCCCGACCGATTCTCAGGCTCCTGATGCGACCTCTTCGTCGGAATCGACGGCTCAGGGGGACGGCTCGTCGCCCCCCGCGTCTGCCGACATATCGTCGGCCGAGGCGTCGACGTCTCCGACCGCGGACGAGCGTGTCCATTCCGCCGGAGATGCGGAAGCAGAGCGTCGCGGTGAGTCCGCGTCTCCCGCCGCTCCGGATTCGGCCGTCCCCGATTCGGCCGTCTCGGCCGCGCATCAGCCGTTTGATTCCGCCGCGCCCGCCGGCAGTCCGCTGTCGCGTGCCGTCCAGCCACAGCGTGTGCCGGAAGGTGCGGACGTTATCCACCCGAGCCTCTTCTTTAACCGTGAGCTGAGCTGGCTCGATTTCAACTGGCGTGTTCTGCAGATGGCGCGCGATCGCCGGACGCCGCTCCTGGAGCGTCTTCGTTTCCTGAGCATCACCGCGCAGAACCTGGACGGATTCATCCGCAAACGGATCGGTGGACTGAAGCGTCAAGCGGCAGCGGGCGTCACCAGCCTGTCGCCAGACGGACGGACTCCTGAGGAACAGCTGGCTCACATCGTCCGCGGTGTCCGGCCCATGTACAGCGCGCTGGGCCACACGTGGAAGCAACTGGAGCCCGAACTGGAAGAGGAAATCGGGCTTCGAGTGCAGGATTACGACGACCTCGAGGCACCGCAGAAGGAAAAGCTGGCGGCGTATTTCCGCAAAAATATCTTCCCCATTTTGACGCCGCTGGCGGTGGATCCGGGACGCCCGTTCCCGTTCATCTCCAACATGAGCCTGTCCCTGGCCGTGCTTCTGCGCCATCCGGACCGAGGGACGCAGCACTTTGCGCGGGTGAAGGTGCCGACCAGCCGCGCCCGGTGGCTCTCCCTCGACGAGCCTCTCCACTTCGTGCCCATCGAACAGGTCATCGCGCACCACGTCGACGAGCTGTTTCAGGGGATGGAGGTGGAAGGCGTGTACGCGTTCCGCGTGACGCGCAATGCCGACGTCCGCCGCGATGAGGAGGAGGCGGACGATCTCATCGAGATGATCTCCGAACGCCTGCGAGAGCGCCGCTTTGCGCCCGTCGTGCGGCTGGAGGTCGACCACGACATGCCGGAATCGGTACGGTCGTTTCTGATGGAGAAACTGTCGATCGGCCCCGAAGACGTGTACGTCGCAGACGGGATCATCGACTTCACGGACGTTCGTGTGCTCGCCGACCTGCACGTCCCCGATGATCGGTATCACAAAGCGCTGCGTTTTTCAAAGTGGACGCCGCTTACGCCGCCGCGCTTGCGCCGCGGGGTGGGTCGGGACGCCAACGACATCTTTTCCGTCATCCGCGAAAACGATCTGCTGGTGCATCATCCGTACGACTCGTTTGAGGAGAGCGTCCAGCGCTTCATCGAAGACGCCGCGGCGGATCCAAAAGTCCTCGCCATCAAGCAAACGCTCTACCGCACGTCGGAGGACTCTCCGATCGTAGATGCCTTGATCGACGCCGCCGAGAGCGGCAAGCAGGTTGCCGTGCTCGTGGAGGTGAAGGCCCGATTTGACGAGGAAAAGAATATCGCCTGGGGCCGCAAGCTCGAGGATGCCGGTGTGCACGTCGCGTACGGCCTCGTCGGTCTCAAAACCCACGCGCAGGCTGCTCTCGTCGTCCGCCGGGAGGACGACGGCTTACGCACCTACGTCCACATTTCTACCGGGAACTACAATACCCAGACGGCCCGGCAGTACACGGACTACGGTCTGTTGACGTGCGACCGCAACATCGGCTACGACCTGACGAATCTGTTTCACTACCTGACCGGATACGCGCCCGAGCAGTCGTACCGGGAGATGATCGTAGCCCCTCAAGATATGCGCGATCATTTTCTGCAGTTGATTCGCCAAGAAATCGAGCATCAGAAGGCGCATGGAACGGGTCGCATTATGGCGAAGATGAACGAGTTGGGCGATTCCCGCATCATCAGCGAGCTGTACCGTGCGTCGCAGGCCGGGGTGCAGATTGATCTGGCGGTCCGTAGCCACTGTCGTTTGCGGCCGGGCCTTGAGGGCTACAGCGATACGATCCGGGTCGTCAGTATCGTGGGTCGCTTTCTCGAGCACGATCGTGCATTTTACTTCCACAACAACGGCGATCCCAGGGTCTTCATCGGCAGCGCGGACTGGCAGCGAAGTCGCCTCGACGATCGGGTGGAGGCAGCCGTCCCGATCACGGACGAGAAGCAGCGTCGGCGCATCGTTCGCACATTGGAGCATGCTGTAAGCGATCCAGGAACCGCGTGGGAGCTGCAGCCCGACGGACGCTACGTGCAGCGCACACCGGACGACGATAAACTCGGGTACCAGGAGCGCTTGATGCAGTACGCGCAGTCCCGGAGAGAAGACTACGGCGCGATATAGGCGGCAGCCGGCCCGTCGATCTATCACGGGCAGCGGCGATTCGTCGCCGTGTCGGGCGTCCATGCGAAAACGCCGGCCAGATTGCTCTGTCGCCGGCGTTGTCGGCTGGGTGACGATGGTAGTCCGTCGTCCCGTGTCAGTCGTCGAGCGACCGTGTGTAATCGTCCAGCGGGTGGGTATCCAGCGTTTCCGGAGGCTGCGGTCGCATGCGCATCTTCCCCGTGGCGAGCGTCGCAGCCTCCGCCAGAGAGTCCCACGGGTTCGAGAGCCAGATGCGGCGGTGGGTCTGAATGATATCTAGCTGCGTCTGACGGTAGTGCGTCGGCGACTCTTCGGCGAGACGCTCGAAGGCGTCGTAGATTTTCAGAAGCCGGTCGCGGTTGTCGGTTGTGAAGCCGAACTCCTTGATGTCGCTAACCAGATTATCGTAGCGCCGGTCCCACACGGTGCGCTCGCTCTCCGACGGTAGCTGGTAGGTCTCGTCGTCGAAACGGAAGGTGGCGTGCTCGTCGAGGGCATCAACGCCGGCCTGCTCGAGGGCGTCGACACCGCCCGTCGGGAGGAAGAAGCGAACGGCTTTCCCGTCGACACTTGACACGAACCGGACGTTGTCGCTCGGGGAGAGCTCTCCATCTTCGGAGGGCGCCAGATCCAGGTGCGGGTTGAGTCCGCGGAACCGCTCGTACAGGTTTGGTCGGTCACTAACGAGGCTCCAGTTGAGTGCGTTGGTCGAACGCTGAAGGGCCGACAGAATGTCCGACAGCATCAGGGATGCGCCAGGCTTCAGCTGCACGCGCTCGGCGCGCATTGTATTGGAGAGGTCGATCGGTCGATTATCGATCGCCCGGAGGGATCCGTACGCGGAAGCCACGTAGCCGCGAGAGTACGGGCCGAAGGTCGAGTTCTCCCGAACGGTTTCAAAGCCGTCGGTGATGGCCCACATGTATGCATCCATCACGGTCGACCGCGAGTCGAAGGCGCCCGACTGCGTGAAGAACTTGCGGTAGAGCTTGTAAATGTTGCCCGGACCCGTGTGGTACGCGGAAATTCCCGGTATCTCGTGTCCAACCGCGTTCACGTATCCGCGCAGCAGCCGGAAGGCCGGTTCCATTGTCAGCAGCGGGTGCCGGTCCTCAGCAACCTGGACCCAGGATCCTTCCTCTGTGCGCAGGTTGTAGCGGTGAACACCGCTTCGCCGCAGGATGAACGGCATCATTTGGTATCGGCTGCGGGCACCGACGTGCGAGACCATGTCGTCCCGATTAAAGGTCTCGACGGTGCCGATCTCTGTGGGGAGGAGACTGAGCCCGAGGTAGTTCGTGAGACGCAGTTCGTATGCCAGGAACGGCCGGTCGCGCTCATGTGCCGCGTCAATCTGATTGGCTCGTCCCCACTTGACGGTAATCTCCTCGCGCGGCACCCCGCGGTTCTCCCACTTGTCGACGAGTCGACGCGTATGAACGCGGCGTTTCGCATCGATCGTCGGCCAGTCTACGTCGGTGCCGTTTTGGAACCGGCGCCGGTCTTCTTTCAGCACGTAGACCTCGAGCAGCTCGTGGGTGTCATCCCGCGTCACGCGGATGGTGAAGTTGTCATCCACGCCCTGACGCTTCTCGAACAGGTCGATCAGCGCGCGGAAGTCCTCATGGATTTCGTGGCGTCGGTCCCGGGGCGTAACGCCGGCACTGGCGTACATCTCCGGGGCGAAGTACGAGCTGTGGACCGCGTCCGGGTGTGTCGGAAGGTCGCGTAGCGTGAAGCGTCGCGGCGGCACGAGGGAGCTGGTGTCCGGCGACGTGCTGACAACCACAGGACGGAGGGTGCCGATCACCTCTTGCGCCATCGTTTGAAGATGGCCGGAGACGGTCATCCCGATGCCGGTGCCGAGCAACAGGACGATGGTTGCCGCGACAATGTGCCGCGGTTCGGCGTGGCGCGTAGGGGGAGTCGGAGGGCGGGGCATGATGCGATCGGCGGCGTTCGTGCGAAGGGGGCAGCAAGGCAGGCAATGCCAGGCCGCTATGCCGGGAGAGAGCACGTGGGTGAAAACGCGGGCTGACCGGGGCGGTCACAGCGCGGGGCCTGATACCGAAGGTCAAGCGAATGGGGCACAGGCTCATGGCGGGGCGGCGGACGCCTGCCGGGTTGAGCGTGCCTGTTCTACAAACATACGAAAGAGAGGCATCATCGTCTCCCGCATTCGCTCGGGATGGAACTGAAGGCCAAGAATCCTGCCGTTCTCGTGTTCGATGGCTTCGATGACGCCATCGGCGGCGTGGGCCACCGCTCGGAATCCGTTACCGAGAGACGCGATCGCCTGCAGGTGGCGCGTGTTCACGGACAGCCGGTCGGTCTGAAGCGCGCGAAAGAGCTTAGACCCGCGTTCGATACGAATCAGGTGCTGGTGGGCGCCTCGCTTCTGGCTGTGCGTCAGCGCCCCGTCGATTTCCGCTTCGACGTCGCCGTAAATCGTTCCGCCGGCGCGTGCGTTCAGGAGCTGCATCCCGTAACAGATGCCCAGAATCGGCATTTCAGCGGCGTCGCAGAGGTCAATCCAGTTCCGATCGGCGCTGGAACGGACCGGGTCCGTCGTCCCGAGATCGTTGGGAAGGGTACCAACGAGACCGTCGTCGACGGCCGGACCACCGGTAACGACGAGCCCATCGAGTCCCTCGGCGAAGGCCTCTCGTGTTTCTACCGCGCTCACCATCGGGCACGGACACGGTAACCCGCCCGCTTCCTCGATTGCGACCACATACTCTCGCCGCAGCCGCTGCTCCCCGTCTACAAATGAAGGGGTAATTCCGATTCGAGGCGCCATGGTGGGGTGTGCTCGTGAGCAATCCGTTGTGTAGATTCACCAACCAAGCCGGGTGAAAGTATTCCGCGCTGTGTTTTTTACACTTCCATCACGCTTGGATTGTTGCCTGAACCTCGCCGGTTGCGCCATTCTCGCCGCCAGGCATCCGCCAGACCTTCCGATACGGCACCGATCAAATGTCTACGGTTATATCCGGTCTCCCCCCGTTCCGGCTTCCCATCGTCGTTGAAGCCCGAGGTGTACGCGTGCGGATTCGTCCGATCACGCGTGCCGACCGGGAACGGGTCCTGGAAGGGCTGCGCCAGATCTCGAACGAGACGTCGTACCATCGCTTCTTTACGCCGCGGTTCACGCCCAACGAGTCTCAGCTTCGCTATCTGACAGAAGTGGACGGCGAACGGCACGTCGCGCTCGGCGCCGTGGATGCGGGTAACCCTGCGGAGCCGGGGATCGGGGCCGCTCGCTATGTTCGCCTGGAGGAGGATCCGACGGTCGCGGAGGCGGCCCTGCTGGTGATCGATCGGTACCAGCGGCATGGCGTCGGCGCCCTTCTGATGGCGGCGCTGAGCCGTCATGCCCACGACCATGGCGTCCGCGCGTTTCGGGCCTACGTGATGCAGGATAACGACGAGTTCCTGGACTACCTGCGCAGCCTGGGTGATGCGCGAGAAAGGGTACACGCCGGGGTCGTGGAAATCGACCTTCCGGTATATACCTGCGCCGAGGACTTCCCGGACTCCGTTGCACACGAACGTTTGCGCTGGGCCTGGCAGGCCGTGAACGCGGCGCTCGAGACCGGGGCGTAGACGGATCGGGCAACACGAGGCATGCGCGCACAGTGCATCTGCGTCGCCCGCTGGGATAGCACCGGCCGAGGTAGCGCCCGACCCGATCGGTCCGCTACCAAACGTCGAGAAGTTGAATCCGCGTGGGGTCGGTGGGCGCGGTGATATCGAGCGACAGCGTGATCGAACTGCGCTTCTTCATCACGTGGACATGACCGCCCACGAGCATGCCGCGTTCCAGACGTTCGTAAAGCGCGGACTTGATGGTGCGACGGCCCGGGCCGCTGGTCGACGAGCCGTGGATGATTTTAAGACTCGCGCGGCCCCGATCCTGCGCGAGGCGCAACGTGTCGTATGTCACATCGATCGCTTCGTCCACGGTTAACCCGTGCAGGTCTAACGTGACAGTCGAGCCGTCGTCATCGAGGCGGGGTCCAGGCATCTCGAACAAATAAAGAGGGCGGGGGTGCGGGACGCTCCGTTGTAACCGTGGCATGGCAGGCAGTTTCCCGCTGGAATCGCAGACGACACCTGCGCCCGGAGGGCAGACGCGACGGTGCTCGACGCGCGCTGCGGGACCGTGCCCGCCGGAGCCACGGTGCGTCTCTTTCCACGCGGTTTTCGGCGCGCCCGGTGATGGCACACCCAGGGGTCATCCATAGTGGCTTGTTCGGTCCATCCAAGCTTCGTACGTTCACAGACACCCAGGAGAGCGGACGACAGGCCGCCGCGGCCTCCCCGGCGCCTCCATCCCTTCTACGGACATTTTCTGCGACCAGAGACTATCCATGACCGCCATGACGCGACTTCCGCCGCTCCCGTACGAGTCCTGGATCCCGACGCGGATCGCCCTGCATCTGCGGCTCCAGATTCTGGGGAAAATCCGCATGGCGCTCCGACCCGGCCGCAATCACTGGTGGCACGTGCCACTGTATGTGTCGGCTCGCGGCATGACAACCGGGGCCATGCCCGGTCCGGGCGGGCGCCTTCTCGAGATCGAGTTCGACGTGCTCGATGATGTCGTTGCGCTGAGGACGTCGGACGGTAAAAGACAGACCGTGTCGGTTCGCGACGGGCAGACGATTCAGGCGTTCTACCGGGACATGGTCGGGGCCTTGAAGCGGCTACAGATCTCGAATCCGATCGCTGCGCCGCGACCCTTCGATGCGCCCAGCACGCTCCCTTTCGACGAGGATACCGAACATGATGCGTACGACGGCGACGCCGTGCGCCGGTTCTGGACGGCCATGACGCAGATTCAGCCCGTATTTCAGCAATTCCAGGGGCGATGGGTCGGGAAAGACACGCCCGTACACCTGTTCTGGCACAGTCTCGATCTGGCGTACACGCGCTTCTCCGGACGAGAGGCGCCGGCGTTGCCGGAGGCCGATCCGGTGACGCAGGAAGCCTACTCGCATGAAGTGATCTCCTTCGGCTTCTGGGCCGGGGACGATACGACGCCGGAAGCCGGCTTTTACTCCTACACGTATCCCGAACCGGACGGTCTTTCAGACGAGCGCGTTCGCCCGAACGGTGCAGCGTGGCGAACCGGCGACTCGGGGACACTGGCCTTTCTTTCGTACGATGCCGTACGAACGGCCGAAGACCCGGAGGCGGCGCTCACCGCGTTCCTTACGTCCACGTACGAAGCCGGTGCACAGCGCGCGGACTGGCCCGACGGCCTCGTCAGAACCGGATCGGCGCACGGTGCCGGGACCAAAACGTGACGCGGGCTAGCGTGAAGTACGCCAGCCGGCCAATGGACGCCGCCCGGGGGGAAGTCCCGGTGCACAGAAGCCTCATACGAGTTTCTTCATCATCTTGCACCGGCGCAGCCACTTCTTTTTCTTCTCGAGTTGCTGAATACTCATGTCCGACTGCGCAACATTGAAGCGTCGCTTCGCGGCGGCGTGGACGTCGCGGATGGAGACGTCCTTGCCCCGGTCCTGCAGCAGGTAGGCCAGCTCGGTGGCGTCTTCGGACAGCTCCTTGCGCAGTTCCTCCTCACGGGCGGATACGTCCATCGTGGACGGCTCCGGGCGCTCGTACGGTTGGCGGCTCACGTGCAGGGCAGAGTCCGTACCGCGGCGATTCAACTCGAGCCGGTGTGTCTCGAACTGGCTCTCGCTAACGGACGTGACCGCCCACCGGGAACGTTCGGACGGGCTCTTCGGCTCGGCCGGATCCTTGGGCGGAGATTTCTCCTTCCGCGTCCGAATGCCTTCCTGCACCTCCCGGGTCACCCAGTCCAGCGTCTGCTCCAGCCCCAGGTCGCCACTGGTGTAAACGTCACATACGTTGGTCTCTTCGCTCCAGGGGGAATAATACCGCATCCCTCGGAAAATCTGCTGCAGGGTTTTCGACTTCGCGCTGACGAGATCCAGTTTGGCGATCACGCTGATCGTTTTGATGTCCGTCCCCTCGCCGATCATGTCGACCTGCACCATCACATCGTACTCGCCGTTGCGGTATGCCTCCAGCCGTTTCTCCCGCTCATCCGACGCCACATCCTGGCCGATTCGGGTGGAGGAGAGCCACCCATAGCGTCGTTGCATAAAGTCGAGCACCTCCGCCGCATGGCGATTGCTCATGCAAATCACGAGCATCTGATGATTCCGCCCGCCGCCGTCCCTGGACCGAAGCGTGCCTTTCATCTGGGCACGCTTGGACTGGAATCGCGCGACGGCCGGGCCGAGAAGCGAATCAAGGTACACGTCGTGGAAGCGTAGCCGCCGGCGCGCGAAGTAGCGGTCGATGTCCGCATCTTCCCGTTTGATGTCTTTCAGCTCGGCCAGCGTGAACTCTACCTCGCGCCCCGAGTCTTCCTCGACCATCGTGATGGAGTAGTCGATCACGTGTGCTTCGACCCGCTTCAGGATTCCTCCCTCGGCGTGTGCCTGGCGCAACGTGACCTCGTGGAGCGCCCGGTAGAACTGGTCCTCCGATCCGTCTTCGCGGGTGACGGTATCGTGGGGCACGCCGAAGAGCGGCTGGCCGTCGCTCCGGATCGGCGTGCCGGAGAGGCCGACGAGCGAGTTGTACGGGAGGTTGTCCACGGCCGCCGACCACGCTCCTTCTTCCGGCAGGTGGTGAATCTCGTCGAGCACGAAGAGGGGGCGACCCTGCTTGCAGTAGCGCTTCAGGTCCCGATTGCCGGAATCGCCGCAGGCGTACTGGTACGTCGCAATGACGATCGGGATGTTCGCATTCTTGAGGTAGACCCGGCTGCTGTCGGCGACGCAAAAGGGGAGGGGGGGCTGGCCGATCCACTGTAGCATGCGCGCCATCTCTTCCGGGTCGGCGTACTGGTCGCGCAGGTTTCCCCGGGGTACGAACACGACCAGCCGGTCGCAGATGCCCATCGACCGGGCGACGGCAAACGAGCCGAGCGCTGTCAGCGTCTTTCCATATCCGGGAACGAATACGCCGAGATGGTCGCGCCGGCCCTGGTCGTAAGCCTCAGCGAGTCGATCCAGAAAGACGTGCTGTCCGTCGCGGAAGGAAAAGCCGGGGGCCGGGTCGATGCCGGGGATTTCGGCAGCGGGACGGACGCTTTCGGCCGCAGGCGTTTCGGCCGCAGGCGTTTCGGTCTCGGACGAACGGGATGCTTCGGACGGGGTCGACGCGTTCATGCAGCGAGGGGGGCAGTCACTTCGACACGGCAGAGTAGAGATCGCGCAGGCTGGGCCATCTGCTCGACGGTTCGACGCCCGGCACGGAGACTGCGATCAAGGTCGCAGCCTACCGCAAGGTGTCTCCAGCGCGTTCCACAAAGGTACGGTACGGGGCAGCAGACGGTAAAGGGTTCAACATGACGCTTT
>NZ_DAXETW010000177.1:0-6510 GCF_051155795.1 Longibacter sp. | reverse complement strand
CCGGGAGTTTGTTAATGTCAAGACGATCTGGGTCGAATGAGATGTCTCATTTTTTGAACGATCAAAAAACGATACGCAAAAAATTACCACAGGTGCTACCTCTCTGCGCTCGGGTCGGCGACCCGTCTGTCCGCGCTTCGTCTAGCGCTGCGCCTTTCGCACCCCCCGGAGCGCGCAAGGCCGGGGGGTACGCCATGTGAATCCATGAATGCAGCGCCATCGCCCAAATCTCGAGCAGGGAGAGGGTTACAGGTCTACCAGCGAACCCAGCCCCCAAACCTCACACCCCAGCCCCCGGCCTCAACGCACGACGGTGAAGCGGGCCGTCCGAGTGCCCTGCTCAGTGGAGAGACGGAGGAAGTAGACGCCGCTGGCCAGGGGGGAGGCGTCGAAGGTTTCGACGTAGCGGTCGGGGGCGCGGGAGCCGTCGATGAGGACGGCGACTTCACGACCGAGCACGTCGTAGACGGCGAGCCGGGTGGCGCCGTCTTCGGGCACGGCGAACGGGATGGAGACGGTGCCGCGTGCGGGATTCGGTCGTGGACCTTCGAGCGTGAGCGCGGCGGAGCGATTCAGGTGGACGGTCGTCGGCGCCGAGCGGCTGGTGCTGCCGTCGACGTCGACCTGCCGGAGCCGGTACGTCAGCGTGCTGGCCTCGAACGGGACGCTACGGTCGTTCCAGGTGTAGTCGGTCGAAGACGACGTGGTGCCCTGACCAACGACGGCTGCCTGATCCGTCCAGGAGCCATCGTCGACGCGCCGCTCGATCACGAACCGGTCGTTGCCGGATTCGCTGAGTGTGGACCAGGAGAGTCGCACATCGTCGCCTTCCGGGATGGCAGAGAAGCCGGCAAGCTCGACCGGCAGGGCGGACGGATCCGCGGCGACGATGAACTCGCCCATCACGTTGAGTCCCGTCGCGCAGGCCTCGGGTCCACCGAAGTCGTTCGTTACGGTAACCGTAACGCCGGATCGGTTCGACACGTCGGACCAGCTGCTTCCAGCAACCGGGCGGCGCCAGAGCTCAAGGCGGCTGAAGTCGATGTCGGACTCCGGGTTCGTCAGCGCGGCCAGGCGAAAGCAGGCTTCCACCTCAAAGTCCACGGAGGGATCTGCCGTCCGGACCGTCCAGGAGCCGTAGGTTGCCAGCTCGCGATTGCTCGGGAGCGTCCCAGACGGCGGCGCCAGCGTCCGAGTGACGCCGACTTCCCACGCCTGCTCGGTGTAAGACGGGTCGATGGTGAGGTCGTACGTGCTGAAGCGCCACGCCGGCGGTCCGCCATTCTTCGATGCGGAAATGGATCCGCCCGCGGCCCACTCATACAGGTAGACCGGAAAGCTGAATTCGCTGGTGTTGCCCTCGGCGTCGGTCGCGGTTCCGTTCACTGAGATGTCGGACGACCCCGGCATCTGAGCGAGCGGAACGGTGACGGTTTTCGCCCCGGCACTGTAGTCCGACTCGGTGTATGTATCACTGCCGAGATACAGGGCGCCCTCGCTCACGGGAATCACGATGCTTTCCGTAATGCCGATCTCACCGGGCGCATCGTAGCCGGTGGACTTGCGGGCATCTCCCTTCGCGGGAGGCCCCGACCGCTTCCCCATGCCATCGCGCGCCGATGCCTGACCGTTCGCCCCGAACGGGTTGGACCGGACGACCCCGCCGACATCGAAGACGGCCTCGTAGAAGTCTACGGCCAGCGGATACGTCGAATGCGCCGGATCGGACGGAACGGAGTACGTGACGGTCAGCGTTCCCGCGGACAGGTCGACCGACGAACTCGAGATGACCGGTGTGTTCTGCTGCTGGTTTGCGCCTTCGTCCTCATCACTTTCGTAGGAGAACAGTCCGGAGAGGGCCTCGGGGACGGCATCGTTGCGGCTGATTCCATCGCCGTCCTGCCCGAGCCCGTCCTCCCCGCCGAGGGCAATACCGAGGGCGTCGTTCTGAAAGATCGCGTTCCCGCGAATGGCCGTGCGGAAGGCGAAGGCGCTTCCGTTGTAAGGAATGAAGACCCCATTCGCTCCGTTATGTGCGATTGTGTTCGCTTCGCCAGATCCGATTCCGCCGATCCGGTTGTCGCTCGCGCCGTAGTAGGCGCTGATCCCCTCGTCGGCATTTCCCATCGGGTCGTCGTCGACGTCAAGGCCGATACGGTTTCCGTATACGTTTACGTTGTCGGCGTGAAGGTGAATCCCGTCATCCCCGTTCGCTGCGATGACGTTACCTTCGCCAGATGCGCTCCCGCCAATAACGATCGGTTCGGCGGACGCCACACCCGTGTTGGACAGATGGACGCCGTCGTCCCCGTTCCCCAGAACCTCCGTCCCGCTGGCGCTCGTGCCAACGTAATTGCCCGAAATCGTGGCGCCGGCCACGCCCGGTCCGATGTCGATCCCGTGGTTCTCGTTACCGCTGACGACGTTGCGCTCTGATGCAGTCGCTCCGCCGACGGTGGTGCTCCAGGTGCCGATTACCATCCCGTTCCAGTTGGGAGCGGCAGTGGTGCCATCGGGCAGGACGCCGAGAAAGTTGCTAGTGATGTCGAACGTATCGGATGACAAGCGCCGAAAGTCCGTGTCCACGAGAAAGAGGCCGACCCCGGAGAAGTCGCCGGTCTTGACGTTTACGATCGACAGTCCGCGCACCGCCGAGGTGCCGCCGGCTTCGATCTTCAGGCCCCAGCCGTACTGGAAGTCGATATTGCCCCCGTCGATGACGACGGCCGGTGTCCCGACGGCATAGTCTGGCTCGGTGGTCGCGTCTACGACGACCGGCCCGTAGAGCTTCGGAAGCGGCGTGGACGGCTGGATGGTGTGTGGTGCCGCGCCGGAGATGTCGAATGCGATCGTGCTCGCTGCGCCGTCGTTGTTGGCGGCGCGGATAGCTCGCCGGAGGGTACCCGGTCCGACGCTCCCCGTCGACGTCACCGTGTACGTGGAGGCCGCGGCCGGCAGCAGAATGCCCACCTCGCTTGTGTTGCCATTCCCATCCGTTGCCGTCGCGACAATTTCAGCGCCGGGGGAAAGCGACGACACGGAAAAGCTGGTGGTTTCGGTCCCGCCGTCGTAAGAATCCGATCCCAGGTACGTCTCCGGCTGACCGGATGCATCCGCGGCGAAGAACTCCACCGTCAGCGGGTACGGAGCGGCCATGGTCGACACCGGGACCTCGTAGTCGATTGTGAGCGTCGACCCGTCGTAGCTGGTTGATCGAAGGACGGGCTTATTCAGCAGCGTGTTGGGTCCCGTGTCGCCGTCTGACGCGCCGTCGTTTGGCGTGATGCCGTCGTCGCCAAGGTCGATGGCTGCAAAGGCATTGTCGAAAATAGCGTTCTGCGTGATGCGGTTGCCCGTCGCCGTTCCACCGTCTTCCAGCACGAGAACGCCGACGGCGCCCATTCCCTGGATCCGGTTCTGCTCGATCAGTGCACCGCTGACGTCTTCCAGCACGACGCCGTTGTTACCGCCGGAAACGGTGCCGTTTGGGTGCACGCCGAGCCAGTTCTCCGCGATCGTGTGGTTGGTGCCCTCGCGCAGGACAAGCAGGTCATCCTGGGTATCGTCCGCGTCGAACATGGCGATGCCACGTATTGAGGACGCGGAGTGCCCGGACACGATGAAGGCGCCGCCGAACGCCTCGGAGGCATCCACTGCAACGCTCGGGGTGCCCGTGGAGGTGTCGAAGTCGGGTTCCGTGGTTCCATCGATGACCACGGATTCGGTGATGGTCGGGAGGGGGTCGTTGAACGACTGCGTTCCTGCCTCAATCACATGCGGGCCGGCGCCGGGAATGTCGAATTCGATCCGGTCCGGCGTCGAGGCATCGACGTTCGGGGTCGCATTCGCTTCCTCGATCGCGCCGCGCAGCGAGCAGGTGCCCGACGCCGCCGTGCAGCCGGCTGTTTCCGTGGCATCCGTCGACGAGTTGACCGTGAACACGGTTTGCCCCGATGCAGGCGCCGTCCCCGCAAGAGCGGCCCATGAAAGGAGGAACAGGGCGAGCAACAGCAGTCGGGTACTCCGAACGACGTACGACATAGCGGAGAAGGGCGGTGGCGGAAGCGGACGGAGCGCGAAAATACATAAATGTCTCTGTATTTTTTCATGCGTAGCGTCGGCTCGCAACCGGACACGCCGGGGGCGGTCGCACTCGCTCCGTCCCTCGGGTTGCGTGCTCAGGTCTCTGTCTCATTTTTTTGAGCGACCAAAAAAACGAGACGCAAAAAATCACCACAGGTACTACTTCGCTCCGCTCAGGTCGGTCGCCCGTCTGTCCGCGCTCCGGCGGGCGGCTGCGCTTTGGCGCACCAACCGGTACTAGCTCGCTCTGCTCGCGTCGCACCAAACCGGCACTAGCTCGCTTCGCTCCCGTCGCGGAACGAATCGAAAGGGCCCGTAGGGTCATCCTGGCGACTCGCCCGCGGGGCGGGCTCAGACAACGATTCGTTCTTTTCGCGCCTTCGCTTCACCGCCTGATTCGCCGGATCGCGCAAGGCCGGGAGGTACGACACGTGAACCCATGATTACGGTGCCGTGGCCAGAATCTGGAGCACGGACCGACGTACCAGGTGTCCTTGCGAACCCAGCCCCCAAACCTCACGCGCCTTCGCCCTATCGCCCTTTCTCCACGGCCGGAATGCGCAACGCCTGGAGAACGGCTCCTGAGGGCCCGCGTCGCCCTGGAACAAGGCCACATGCTCGCCCCACGAAGACTTACACACATACAAATCTACACACATACAAACCTACAGTCGCTTCCCCCAGCGCACCTCCATACCTTCAGACCTTCATCCATTCACACATTCAAACAGCATTTCTGCCGCGCAAGGCCGGGGGAGAACGACTTTGCATCGATAGACCGGGGAGTCGCCCCGCCTTGCTTGCGCCTCCTCCCGCATTCAGACCTTGATACAGTCGTTGGCCCTTGCGAAGATCGGCGTTCAGAGGGGCCGGGGAGCGGAGCGTCCTATCCTTTACCTTTACCGGAGACTAGCGCCACGCGTCGGCGGGGAAATTCTCCGTGTTTGAGCCCCTGAAGCGGCTCGCTTCATCAAGGTGAGGTTGGTCTTTTGAAGGGGCGAGTTCGGAGAATTTCAGCGGAGTGAACCGACTCCCTCGCCGATCTTCGGCAGGCCTTGACCTTTTTATTTCATGAGTCGCTTCGCTCGCCTCGCCGGTTTTTGGGTCAAGCAAAAAAAAAGGCACCAGGCAGCGGGAGAGGCGTGCTCGATCCTTGATGGCTCATTTTTTTGAGCGACCAAAAAAACGAGCCGCAAAAAAAGTCACCCGTCATACCGCGCTTCGTCTAGCGCTGCGCCTTTCGCCACGAAACGAATCCAAACTCGCGAGCGGAGCTCGCTCAAACAAGGATTCGTTCTCGTCGTGGCTCTGGCTCCGCGCTCAAGACGACGAACCGCGCAAGGCCGGGGGGTACGGCATGTAAATCCATGTATGCAGCGCCATCGCCCGAATCTCGAGCAGGGACAGTCGTACAGGTGTAGCAGCGAACCCAGTCCCCAAACCTCGCCCCCCCCCTTCCCCCTTTCCCACCGACGCGAACCCAGCACTCAGAACCCAGAACTCGGAACTCGAAACCCAGAACCCTGAACGAAAAACCCACCCTGGATCGATTGGGCTCGCTGTCATACCATGGAGCAGCCCCTGCCCCAACTTTTTGTTCTGCCATGAACGCCGACCGCTGGACGCAGATCGAACGGATCCTGGATGCGTATTTCGACCAGGAGGATGAGGTAAGCGATCGTGCGCAGCTTCTGCTCGACCTGTGTGATGGCGATGCGGCGTTGCGCGATGAGGTCTCGGCGCTACTGGACGCGGAGGCCGACGTCGACGCGGTGCTCGAGCGAGACGCAGCGTCCCTCGCGGCGCCCATCGCGGAAGAGATCGTCGCCGAGGAGTTTCCGGACGAGGACGCGGCCGGCGCTCGCATCGGGCCCTACGAGCTGGAAGAGGAGATCGGCCGGGGCGGAATGAGCGTCGTGTACCGCGGGCGTCGCGTGGACGGGCAGTTCGACCGGGAGGTTGCTATCAAGCTGCTGCCCCGGGCGTTTTCATCGGAGCGGCGCATTGCCCGCTTCCGGGCCGAGCGGCAGATCCTGGCGCAGCTCAAGCACCGCTCCATCGCGTCGATGCTGGACGGCGGGGTGACGGAGTCGGGCCGACCCTTTCTCGCGATGGAGCTGGTGGAGGGCGTGCCGATTACCGAATACTGCGAGACCAACAGCTGCTCGGTCGAGGAGCGACTGGCCATGTTCGAGGACGTCTGCCGGGCCGTGGAGCACGCCCACCGGCGCCTGGTGGTGCATCGCGACCTGAAGCCGGGCAACATCCTCGTCGCTGAAACAGCGGACGGCCCCGTGGTGAAGCTCCTGGACTTCGGCATCGCGAAGCTGCTGGACGAGGACGACGCTGCGTGGACGGCCCCGGTCACGCGAACGGGGGAGTACCTGATGACGCCGCAGTACGCCGCGCCGGAACAGGTTCGGGGGG
>NZ_DAXETW010000176.1:0-30550 GCF_051155795.1 Longibacter sp. | reverse complement strand
GCATCGGCTTCTGCCATCCGGTCGTCGAGAAATGCAGCGAAGTGCTCGGTCCAAGAAGTGTGCATGGGGTGTGGGGAATAAGGAATGGGATGACCTTGATGACACACGATGCCGGAAGGGCGCATCGCACTGCACCCGCACAAGACGAACCCGTGGTTTACATCAGCAACAGCAGAAGCTGGGCGAAGAGGATTTTGGCTATTGTTGCCATCGGAAAGGTCGTCGCGTAGCCCAGGTTTGGCAGATCGCTCCCGGTTTGCTGGATGGCGTAACTCAAAACGGCCGGTTGCGTATGCAGTCCGGCGAGCATCCCGACGAGCAGGCCCATCGGGATGCCGAGTAGCCGGTATCCGATCCAGAGTGCCGTGAACGCCGTCAGGCACGTAATGACCGCGCCAACGCCGAAGATAAGAAGCCCCGTTCCCCCGGCGAGAAGGGTGTTGAAGAAGGCATAGCCCGCTTTCGTGCCCACACCGGCGAAGAATAGCACGAGGCCGAGCTGCCGGAGCAACAGGTTCGCGTTGTACGGCAAGTACCAGACGAGCGGCCCGGTCCGACCCGCGTTTCCGAGGATGAGACCGGCAATCAGCGGTCCACCCGCGAGCCCGAGTTTGAATTCGAGGCCACCCGGCAGCGGAATCGGTATCAGACCGATCAGCATCCCGGCCATGATGCCGGTACTGAGCGTGAAGAGGTTGACCTCGCTCAGCGCTTTGTAAGAATCCCCGAAGCGTTCGTTGATGAGCGACATATCCTCCGGCCGGGCGACGACACGCACCCGATCGCCGGGCTCGAGCACCGTGTCGGCGTCAGCGAGCCACTCTACGTCGCCGCGCCGGACCCGCGTCACGATGGCCCCTACCTGCTGCAAAAACCGGAGGTCGCGCAGAGGGCGGCCCGTCACGTCGGGATTCGACACGAAGATGCGGCGGAAGTCGTACTCGTGCCGCCGTTTCTCCAAGCGTTCACGCGCCGGCTCGCCAAGGACATCGATCACCGGTGCGATGTTTTCCTTCGTCCCCACCACACTGATGACGCTGCCCGGGTGCACGACGGTATCCGCTTCAACCAGATCCTGCCCTGCTCCGGTGTGGCGGATTCGACCGAAGATGACGTCCCAGTCGTGATCCTCCATGAGACGGCGCACGCTCGTCCCGGCGATGCTCCGGTTCGTCACGAGAATCGATACGCTCTCCAGATCCTCCCCCGTCGTTTTCGCCCCGGCGACCGCGCCGGACTCCGCCTCGTAGTCGATGCTCCACAGCTTTTGCGCGATCACGATTGCCAGGATCACCCCCGCGATCCCGACCGGGTAGGCGATCGAGTACCCGACGACGGGCTCCGTCAGCATTGTGTCTACCAGGCCGGCGGGCGCCTTCGCCTCGATCCGCTCCAGCAGGGCAGCCAGCGCGGGCGTGTTGGTAAGACTCCCGGCGAACAGGCCGGACGTGACGGTATTCGAGAGTCCGAGGAGGATACCCAAACCGGCCGTCAGGAGCGCTGCGGCCCCCAGAAGACCGACAACGAACATGTTGTCGCGAACGCCTTCGCGACGCAGCGCAGAAACGAACCCGGGGCCGCTGCTCAGACCGATCGCGTACACGAATAGAATGAGCCCGAGGAGCGTCATGAAGTCCGGGAGCGCCAGCCGGGGATCGACCGCACCGAACGCGAGCCCGACGAACAGAACCGCCGCAACCCCGAGACGACTGCCTTTCACCTCGACCTGCCCCACCAGGTACCCGAGCGCGGATACGAGCACCAAGAGCAGAATCGGAGTGTCTACGAGAAACTCGATCATTCGATCGCGGCGGCGGTCTCGGGTGCAGTGGTCGTCGGTAGAGTACAAAACGCAGGCGCCGATGTGAACCACGGCCCGTTCATGAATCGGCTTCATACCGCGGAGCGAGCACCGAGGACCGGGCGTGTGCGCACAGATCGCTGAGAAACTCACGTTCCGGGCAAAGGTTGACTATAAGCCCGAAGCTACCGCATCCTTCCGCGACGATTATCCCTTTATGTCGACCCCGGTCTATCTTGACCACAACGCCACGACGCCCGTCGACGAACGGGTGATGGAACGGATGCTTCCGTACTTCACGGACCGATTTGGAAATGCCTCCAGCGGCAGCCACTCGTTCGGCTGGGCCGCCGATGAGGCCGTCGAGGTCGCGCGTGAACAGGTCGCGCAGGCACTGGACGTCGGCTCTTCCACCGTTACGTTCACCAGCGGCGCCACCGAGGCGATCAACGCCGCCATCAAGGGGGTGCTGTCCACGTACGCCCGCAAGGGCAGTCACATCGTGACGGTGGAGACGGAACACAAGGCCGTCCTGGATACATGCGACGCGGCTGAAGGAGAGGGAGCGGACATCACCCGGCTCCCGGTCGATGCGTCGGGGCAGGTATCGGCCGACGCGGTAGGCGACGCGCTGCGCGACGACACCGTGCTGGTCGCCGTCATGTGGGCCAACAACGAAACGGGCGTGATCCAGCCCATCGAGGAAATCTCTCGGGTCGTGCGCGACCACGGCGCGCTATTTCTCGTAGACGCCACGCAGGCCGTGGGAAAGATCCCGATCACCGCGGAGCCGGCTGACCTGCTCGTGGCATCGGGGCACAAAGCGTACGGGCCCAAAGGGATCGGCGTACTGTACGCCCGGGATCGCCGTCCGCGGGTTCGCTGGCAACCGCTCGTCCACGGCGGCGGGCAGGAGAAGGGGCAGCGCGGCGGCACCCTGAACGTGCCGGCCATTGTCGGAATGGGGGACGCCTTCGAGATCGCCGTCGACGAGCAGAGAGACGACAGCAACCGCATGCGCCGGCTGCGGGATCGGCTGGAAGCAGCCCTGACCGACGCGCTGGACACTGCATCGATCAATGGCCGTACCGCACCGCGCCTCCCCAATACGACCAGCCTCACCCTTCCGGGCGTGCCGGCGGAGGATCTTCTTCTCGCGATGCGCGGCATCGCCTGCTCCACCGGCAGCGCGTGCGCGTCCCACTCCAACCGCCCCAGCCACGTCCTGAAAGCCCACGGCCTCTCCGACGACGACGCCCGCTCCACCGTCCGCCTCAGCCTCGGCCGGCGAACCACAACGGAGGAGATCGACCGCGCAGCTGACACCCTGATCGAAACCGCCCACCGCCTAAAGAACCAACCGACGCTGAGGTAGCACTAACGCATCGACGCTCCACTGTCCCAACGCGATAACGCCCCAACGCGTAGCTGGTCGGTTGTTCGTCGTTTGTCGGATTTCAGGCTGCGCAGCATCGGCACCCAAACGATCGTACGGCCCAATCCCGATTGATGCAGACCCGGCCGACGATGTCCTGACGTCCGAACACCCCAAACCCCCAACGTACCAACGCCCTAACGTACCAACGCCCTAACGGACCAACGCCCTAACGTACCAACGCAAACCATGGAACCGATCACCAACCGCGTAGCCGAAAGCGAGATCGCGGTCTTCAACCTGGACAATCTCTGGGATGACCGCACCGTTGCGGAACTGGACATCAGCCCGTTCCTCGTGAAAGGACTCATGCTCAAGGAGAAACCCTTCCGGGAAGCCGTCCGCGAGCACGATTGGTCCCAGTATGAGGATCAGCACGTCGCCGTTTACTGTTCGACAGACGCCATCGTGCCAACGTGGGGCTACATGCTTGTCGCCTCCAAGCTGGAGGGCATCGCCGCCTCCGTAGCGTTCGGGCAGGAGGACGAGCTGGTCCGCGACTACTACATCCGCGCGCTCGACAACCAGGAGTGGTCGGCCTACGAAGATCGCCCCGTCGTCATCAAAGGATGCGGTTCGGATCGTGTACCGGAGGTCGCCTACCTCATCGCGACGCAGAAGCTACAGGGGGTCGCTCGCAAACTGATGTACGGCGAGCCGTGCTCGTCCGTCCCCCTTTGGCGACGCCCGAAACCGAAGAAAGAGACCGCGAAGACCGAGGCAACGGGGGTCAAGAAGCCGGACCTGCCCACACCGGGCTCTTGACGTTTGACATCGCAACGGAACGGGTTCGCTGATGTCGGCGCGCTTTCCTACCTTCTGTAGCGACTGGCACATCTTCTGCGTGATGCCCGTCCCCACTGCGCCCCTCCCTTCGTTCCGCGACCCGTTCCATGTCGACTGATGTAGCCGCCGGTACGGCAGCCGGTTCTGCAGCCGGCTTGCTGGGATCCATCATGGATCGCCTCGACGCCAGCCCCCGGTACCGGCTGGCGCGTCTCCTCTTTCATCGCCACGAGAACCTGCTGCCCCCGACGCTCTTCCTCGGCGGTGTCGGCTGGGACGCGGCCACGCTCCGCCGCATCGACGCCCTCGTGGATAACGTCTTCCTCGCCGTCTACCTGGCGCTTCTGGGGGGCTTTATCATGCTCACCGCCTTCGACCGGGGCGGGAAGCTTCGACTCAAGCCGCTGAAGCAACTCACCGGCTGGTCCACCGGCGCCATTCAGTTTCTCTGCGGCGGCCTCTTCAGCGCCTACGTCATCTACTACACGCAGAGCGCCTCGCTGACGACCGCTTCGCTGTTCCTGCTCGTCCTCGTGTCCCTCCTCGTGGCGAACGAGTTTATGTGGGAACGCACCGGGACCGGCAATCTCTACATCCTGTTCGGGATCTATTTTCTGGCGGTCTTCTGCTACTTCACGTTCTTTCTGCCGATCCTCTTCGGCACGATCGGGTACGGCCTCTTTATCCTGAGCGGGATCGTGAGCGCGATCATCGTCGGATCGATGCTCTTCATCCTCTACCGGGCGGGCATTTTCAAGACCACCGCGTCGTACCTCGGCGCCGTCAGCGTCGTCGTCTCCCTGCTGCTGCTCGTCAACGTCTTCTACCTGCAGCACTGGATCCCGCCGGTCCCCCTCGCCCTCCGGCACGGCGGCATGTACCGCGCCGTTGAGGTGGAAAAGGACGCCTACGCCCTGCGCTACGCGAAAGCGCCGTGGTACGCCTTCTGGGAGGACCCCGACGAGGAGGTCTTTGAGTACGCCCCCGGGGACGAGGTCCACTGCTTCGCCGCCGTGTTCGCACCGACGGAGCTCAAGACAAACGTGTACCACCGATGGCAGAAGTACGACCCGAAAACCGAGCGGTGGGTCAGCACCGACCGCATCGGATACAACGTCGAAGGCGGCCGCGACAACGGATATCGCGGATCCACCTTCAAACAAAACGTCCAACCTGGGGAGTGGCGCGTCACGATTGAAACCGAGGACGAACGTCCGATCGGGCGTGTCAATTTTGAGATCGTCCCGGCGGATACGTCGGCCGACCGCGAGTACGGGACCCGCCTGTACTACTGACGCGAGCCGGTCTGCGCCAACAGACCTCCCTTCCATCCAGACAGACATCCAGACTGCCACCATCCTCACAGTACAGTATGACGCTCGACCTCTCGGGACAAACCGCCCTCGTCACCGGCGCCAGCCGCGGAATCGGCGAGGCCATCGCCCGCGTCCTTGCCGAAGCGGGCGCAACCGTGGCCGTGCACTACGCGAACAGCGCAGATGCAGCCCGGGCGGTGGCCGAGGCGTGCGGTAACGGGGCGCAGACGTTTCAGGCGGACCTGTCGGACCTCGACGCCGCGGACGGACTGATCGCTCAGGTAACGGATACCCTGGGCGGGCTGCATGTCCTCGTAAACAACGCCGGCGTTGCCGTGTCCGCGCCGATCGACGCGTCGACCAGCGACTGGAACGAGGCGTGGACGCGTACGATGGCGGTCAACCTCCAGGCGCCCGAGCTCCTCTGCCGCCACGCGATCCGGCATTTCCAGGCTCGCGGCGGCGGACGCATCGTCAACATCGCCTCCCGTGCCGCACATCGGGGCGATACGCCGGACTACATCGCCTATGCCGCATCGAAAGCCGGCGTCGTCGCACTGACGAAGTCGCTCGCCCGCGGCTTCGGCACGGACAACATCAAGGCGTTCACCGTCGCGCCCGGCTTCACGCGGACGGACATGGCGCAGGACTTCATCGATACCTACGGGGAAGAGTACGCAACCCACGACCTGGCGCTTTCGACGCTCACCGAACCGGACGACATCGCTCCGACGGTGGCGTTTCTCGCGAGTGGCCTCGCGGATCATGCCACGGGCACCACGATCGACATTAATGCCGGGAGTTACGTGCACTAGACTGTGGCGTATCCGCACACGTTATTTTGCTATGTAGCCCTATTTTTTCGGCGACTTGCTTATCTTATCTTCAGGAGTGCGTGTTGCCCGGTTACGTCCCCCCATCGCCCGCCTCTCGGAGTCCCCATCTGCGTTAGACCATGGAACCGTTTCGTCGCTACACCGCGGGTGACATCCGCACCATCCTCCAGCGGGCAGCCCGGCGCCAGTCACAGGCTAGCAAGGCCATGGACTCTGTGTCGTCCAGCCTAACGCTGAGCGATATCGAACGCGCCGCACGCGAGGCCGGCATCGAGCCAAGGCATGTTCGCGAGGCAGCGGCCGATCTCGAGAGCCCTGATGACGATTCCGTCGTCCGCATAAGTCGCTCCCTCTCGTTTCCACCATCGGACGAGATTTGGCGCGCGATCGTCGATGAGCTGCGGGACGCGTATCAGACGCCTGGTTCCACCGGCGAGATCGGAAGCAGCCGTGAATGGACGGCCCGCGACAGCCATTCGCAGACCGTGCATGCGACCTTCTATGAGAAGGACGGTGCAACAACGCTGTCGCTCAGCCAGCACTACGAATCGCTCGGACAGGCCGCCCGCATCGGAAGCACAACGATCTTCACCATCACCGCGCTTCTCGGGCTGCTGTATCTGCTCGGCGACTTTGGCGTCGGTGTCGTCTACCTCTTGACCACGTTTTTCGTCATGTCTGCGGTCCTCTTCGCCGCAGGGCCGAAGCTGGAGGCGTGGATGCGCCGTCGAACGCGACATTCCATCGCGTCGACGCTCGACCGACTCGAACTCATCGCGCTGCGGCACGCACCGGAGAAAGAGCGTGCCGCGAGGGCGTCGATGTCGACCGAGGAAGCTACGAAACAGCAGAACCTGTCGGCTGACCGAGATGAAAAGCCGAAGCAGGCGACAAGACGTCAACGAACGCGTTAGCTGGACACCGTTTTCGGTGGGCGTCCCTCGACCGTCGCGGCGGATGAATCTTTCTCGCCGGCCCCCCATCCCGCTTCGACACGCTGCAAGTAGTCGTCCAGGATCGCGTTGAACGCTTCCGGCTTTTCCACAGGCAGCGCGTGCCGGGCCCCATCGACCACGGCCAGTTCGGCGTTCGGCATGCGCGCCACCGCCAGGTTTTTACTGGATACCGGCGTGTAGTCGTGCTCGCTGGACACGAACAGGGACGGAATGTCGATCTCGTGGAGGCGGTCGTGCACGGACCAGCCCATGATCGCGTCGACCGTCCGAACATAGGCGGCCGGGTCGTTGTCGGCCCATCGCTTCACGAATTCCCGCCGCAGGTTCTCCTGATCCGGTCGAACGAAGAGCTTATCGGCGATGATTTTGCCGACGCGGCGCATGCCCAGCACCTGTACGGCGAGACGACGGGACGCGTAAAACCATACGTCGTGCCACGTCTTCAGCCGCACGTCGGAGGCGCTGTTCACGACGGTCAGGCTCCGAACCAGGGCCGGCGCATTGAGCGCTAACTGGAGGGCCACCATGCCGCCCATCGACAGGCCGACCACGTGCGCGGGCCATGCGTCTCGCTTCCGCAAAAGGACCGCAACATCCCGTGCAAACTGCGAGATGCTGTACGCCTCTCGCGGCTTGTCGGAACGGCCGTGACCGCGGAGGTCGAGCGTCAGCACGCGATAGCGCGACGCGAAGTGCGGAACCTGCGCAAACCAGTCGCGCGCACTTGAGCCCAACCCGTGGACCAGCAGGAGCGGCTCGCCCTGTCCATCCTCCTCGACGTGGAGCCGCGCCCCATCTACCGTTACCGTTAACGTCATATCGGGACTTGAAGCGGTGCAGGTGTCAGACGCCGCTCCTACTTCTCGACGGTCCATTCGTTCTCTGCCCCGCCCGACGTCGGGCTGGAAACAACTCGGTCCGGCACCCTCCATCGCCGGCAATACGGTAGGCCCGTATCAGGCGGTAGGCCCGTATCAGTCGGCGGAGAGGGCCGATCGGAGCAGGGCTTCGAACCGATCCGGCCGCTCGATCATGATGAGATGACCGGCCTGCTCGACTAAGTCCACGCGAGCATCCGGCATCGCGGCGCGAGCCGAATCGGCTATGCTTGCGGGCGACTGCTCGGGATGAAGAAATCGGTTCGGAATCAACTTGTCACCCGCGCCGAACAGAACAAACGTCGGCACCTCGATCTCACCAAGCCGGTCGTAAACCGCTCCATCCAGCATCCCGGACACGGCTCGCGCGTTCGCCGCCGCGTATTTCTCAAAGTCGTCGCGTTCCGACAATGCGTGGCGTTGCTCGACGAGCCACGCATACGCGTCCGTGTACTCGTGGAAGTTCAGCGCCACGCTCTGCCGGACCTGAGCGTCGGTGGAGGCCATGATGGCTTCCGGTGACATCATCCCGCGAATCGCCTGAGCGTCCTTTTCGGAGAAGGTCTCGATCCCGGCCGGAGACATCAGAACGAGACGGTTGAGGCGGTCGCCGTGCTCCAGCGCAACGTGCAGCCCCACCTGCCCACCCATCGACGCGCCTACGTACGTTGCCGTCTCGACCCCCATTTCGTCAAGAAACCCCACGACGGTCTTGGCGAAAAAGGGCATCGTGGCCGGGACCTCGGCTTTATCCGACAGGCCGAATCCCGGAAGGTCGAGGGCCAGCACGCGATGGGAGGGGAAGGCATCGATCTGGTGGCGCCATAGCGACAGATTGGAGCCCAGCCCGTGAACGAAGAGAAGGACCGGCGCCCCCTCGCTGCCGTCCGCCGGCCGCTCCACGTAGGCAACTGTCCGCCCCTCCACGCTGGTGCTCTGGATGTCGTCCGGGTAGTACGGTAGGGGCGATACCCCCGATGTATCCGCCTCCGTCGTGTCGGCATGTGTGGTGTCGGGCGTCGGGTTCGGTGCGGCGGCACCGGACGAGGCAGGAAGGGTCATCAGCGAAACGGCAAGAAGAAAGGCAATCATGGTGAGACGGGGAAACGTCCGATAAACGGGATGGCGGGAGTCAGGCAGGCGTGAATCGGTCGGCAAGCTCGTTCTTCTGGATTTTGCCGGAGTGCCCTTTCGGCAGTTCGTCGAGAAACTGGACATGACGCGGCACCTTATAGCGGGCCAGTCGCGAGCCCGCGTGGTCGAGCAACTCCTCCACAGAAAGCGTGTGCCCGTCTTTGATGACGACGAAGGCCGCACCTGTTTCGCCCCACCGTTCGTCCGGCACACCGATGACGGCCGCTTCGCCGACGGCTTCGTGTTCGTAAATGGCCGCCTCGACCTCCGCCGGATAGACGTTCTCCCCGCCGGAGATGTACATCTCCTTCTTCCGGCCGACGACGTAGAAGTACCCTTCGTCGTCCACCCGAACGAGGTCGCCCGTCGCGAACCATCCGTCCTCATCGATGGCGTCCGCCGTGGCATCGGGGTCGCGCCAGTAGCCGGGCGTCACGACCGGCCCCCGCATCAGGAGTTCGCCGGCTTCACCGGACGGAACGTCGTCGCCGTCTTCGTCTACGACGCGCGTATCGATGTAGAAATTGGGAAAGCCGATCGACCCGATCTTTCGGAGGGCGTCTTTTTCCGGCAGGGAGAAGCAGTTCACACCGACTTCCGTCATACCGAACCCCTGGCGGATCGGCACCCCCTTCTCCTGCCAGATGCGAATGAGAGGTTCGGGCATGGCTTCGCCGCCGACGATGGCATATCGGACGCTGTCCAGCGACACGTCGTCGAATGCCTCGTGGTCGCTCATCATTTTGAGCATCGTCGGGACGCCCCAGAGGATGGAAAGCCCTTTGTCGTCGCAGAGTCGCAGGACGGCCTCCGGATCGAAGGACGGCAGGAGGAAGGTCGTCGCGCCGTGATGCAGGAACGGAGTCAGCAAAACGTTCCACCCGCCCGTGTGGTAGAGCGGCGCCGCGTTGAACGACCGGTCGCGGGACGTCAGGTCGAGCCGCATCTCGGTATTGACCGAGTTCCAGGTGATCATACCGTGCGATATAATGGCTCCTTTCGGACGCCCCGTGGTCCCAGACGTATACAGGATCATGAGGGGATCGTCGAGGCCGGGCTGCGCCGGCAGGTCCTCTCGCGGCACCGGCGTTAGGTCCCCGTCGACGGCGGACACGTCCCGGGCCTCCGACAGTGGCAGCAGGTCCGCCCCCGTATCCAGAGCCCTGGCAGCCTCCGTGTAGTCCGAGCCGACGAACAGGATCGCGGGTTCGGCGTCCGATACGACGTACTGCAGTTCGGGCTGTGCAAGACGATAATTCAGCGGAACCAGCACCAGGCCGGCGGTCTGCGCGGCCAGGAAGAGCAACACATGCTCGACCGAGTTCTCAGCAAGGACCGCGACGCGGTCGCCGGGGTGCAGACGATGCTGCCGGAGCAGATTCGACCCCAGACGAGTCGCGCGCGCGTGCAACTCCGCGTATGAATAGTTCCGGCCGGTCGGTGCCCACACGAGCGCCGGGTGATCGGGCGTGTAAAGCGCGTGCCGTTCGAGCCAGTCGGTCCGAATCATGATATTGTCTGTTCGTCTTCGAATGCGTCGGGGGACACCGCGACGACCCTGCTATGCATTGCCTGCCGGATCCACCGCCGGGGCCGGCTTGCCGCGCAGCGCCATGGCTCCGACAGCAACCAGCGTGCTGGCGGTCAGGGCGGCGGTGGCGGGAACGGCCGGATTGTTGGCGTACATTGTGATTTCGCCGTAGTACATCCCGAAGTGCACCACCAATGCGGTAATCGCCGCTGCCAGCACCGCGCCTTTCGTGATCCGTTCCGAAAAGAAAATGCCGAAGAGGATCGGAACGAACGTCGCCGAGAAAAGGGCATACACCCCGTTCTGCCCGAGAATCGCGACCGACAGGTTCGGGTTGACGATCTGCCCGTACGAGATGAGCGCCACAACAGGCACCAGCGCAACGAGGAAATATCGGCTGTAGCGGACGGCACGGGCATCGATGGCCTCGTCGTCCAGGTCGCCGGAGCGCTTCGCGAGCGGGCGGTAGATGTCGTTCGAGAAAATCGTCGAGAGGGCGACAAGCAGCCCCTCCATGGTGGAGAAACCGGCTGCTACGAGCCCGATGAGGATGACGGAGCGCACGAGCGGCGAGAACACCTCGACGATGTAGGTTGGTACGACCGCATCCGGCTCGATGCCGCCGCCGGGCATCAGGATCCGCGCGTAGAGCCCCACGAGGATCACGGCAAAGAACAGCACCAGCACGACAATGCCCGTCGTCAGGTACGTGTTGACGTCCTTCTCGCTTTTCAGGTAGAGCGCCTTCGACATGACGTGGGGCTGATTGATGATGGCGATCCCGATCAGAACGTTGCAGGCCACCACCTCGAACCAGTCTCGAAAGAGCAGGCTTTCCGGGTTGACGGGCTCGGCGAGCATGGGGTCGACGGCGGCGAGTCGGTCGAGGAAGCCCCCGATGCCCCCGGCGAAGTACTCGGCCCCCGATCCCAGCAGGATCACCGCGACCACGATCATCAGGCCAGCCTGCGCGGCGTTGGTGAGCGTGTGCGCGCTTGCTCCGCCAATGGCGATGTAGACAAGGGGAATGCCGATGGTCATGGCCATGGCGACAAGCATCGGGACGTCCAGCACGCTGGAGAGGACGCGCGTCAACCCGACGGTGATGAGCACCAGAAACGCAATCTGCAGCAGACTCGCCACTGCGAAAAAGATGGTCAAGCGACGGTCGCCGAACCGATCGCCAATCCACTGCGGGACCGTCAGGGCCGTGACTTCGTCCCCGACGCGCCGAAAGGCTTTCGAGAAGATAATGAGGCCGATGAACACGCCGACGGGTAACGCCACGGCATAGGCGATCACACCGCTCACGCCGTACAGGTAGATCAGCCCGGGATTGATGACGAACGTTGCCGCACTCGTCAGATTTGCGGCGAGCGACATACCAATCCACACGGGACTGACCTCGCGGCTTCCTACGCTAAACGCCGAAAACCCGGTCATCTTCTTGATACCAATCACCGCCGCGCTCGTCACGCCGGCGAGGTACAGGCCGAAAAAGATCCAGGCGAAGGTCGTTTCTCCCATGGTCGCTTCGCGCGCGCTACGCTCCTTGGTAAGGTGTTAACGTGCTGAGGTGCGAAAGGCAATTTCTCGAAAACGCCCCTCCCCCCTTTCTCCTTCTCTCCCTTTCCGCATTCCCCCTTTCCCTAAACGCCCCACCGGAGCGCCATGCCGGCAATGGCCGCGCCGCCACCGGAGGCGATCAGGAAGACGAGGTCGCCGACCGCCAACTTGCCCTGCTCATCCGCGTCGGCCAGAGCCATCGCGATGCAGGCATTTCCGGTGTACCCGAACCGGTCCATCACGTTATGCGCTTTCTCCTCCGGCAGGTCGAGCCGGTCGAGCGTCTCCCGGATGCTCTCGATATTGATCTGCGTGAAGAAGTAGCGGTCCACCTCCTGCGGCGTTACGCCAATGTCGTCGCACAACTCGTTTACCAGACGGCTCCAGTGATCCGGGTTGAAGCCATCCGGGAATTTTTTTCTGAACTCGAGCTTCTGCGTGCGATCCGGTGCGCCGTCGCCGGCTACATTTCGCGAAATCGGAGCCGCTGCCCCACCGGTGTAAATGCCCATGTACTCTGCGTACTGGCCTTCGGACTTCAGCTTCGATGCCAGAATGCCAGCGCTCGGCTCGTCGTCCGCAACGTCACGACCCTTCAGCACGGCCGCGCCCGACCCGTCCGCGAAGAGCGACGCCACATTCTTCTGCTCGTAGTCGATGAAGCGGCTCATGAGGTACGCCCCCACGACCAAGACGTGCTCGTAGACGGGATCGGCCTCAACGAACTTTCGTGCGGTGTCGAGCGCCGTCACGAAGCCTGCGCAGGCCGTGTTGATGTCGAATGTCGCAGCATTCACCGCGCCGAGCTTATCCTGCAGCACCGCGGCTGTCGAGGGCGAGAGGTAGTCCGGCGTGTCCGTGGACACCACGATCAGGTCGATGTCGGCGGCGTCCACCCCGGCATTCGACAGCGCCGCCTTCGATGCCTCCATGGCGAGGTCGCTCGTCGCCTGCCCCTCCGCCGCATACCGCCGCTCCTTGATATTCCGCCGCTCCCGGAGAAAGCTATCGACATCCTCGCCGTACAGCTCGTTGAAATACTCGTTCGGCACGACGCGCTCCGGTGCATACAGACCGGTCCCGATGATTGACGCCCTTTGCATGTTGGATTGTCGATTGTCGATTGCGGGTTGTCGATTGCGGGTTGTCGATCGGATCGAGATCAGTCGCAGAGATTTCCCCCGCTCCCCCGTTCTCCCCCTCCCCCTTTCTCAAAGAACGAGTCCCCCGTCGACGGAGAGCACAGCGCCGGTAATGAAGGAGGCCTCTTCGCTCGCGAGGAAGAGGTAGGCGTTCGCAATGTCTTCTGCCGTACCAAGGCGGCCGAGCGGCGTCCGTCCTTTCAACTGCTCCAGCACCTTGTCGGGCACGGTATCAACCATCGGTGTTTCGATAAAACCCGGCGCCACGGCATTCACCGTCACCCGGTCCCGCCCCAGCTCTCGCGCCCACGTCTTCGTCATCCCGATCACGCCGGACTTGGTGGCGACGTAGTTCGTCTGTCCGAAATTGCCGTAGAGTCCGACCACGGAGGCTGCATTCAGAACACGCCCGTGCTCGGAGTCCGTCAGGGCAGGTAACGCGGCTTTCGTGCAGTTGAATACGCCCTTCAGGTTCACGTCCACGACCTGGTCGAACGCCTCCTCCGTCATCTTCTTAAGCGTGGCATCCTTCGTAATCCCCGCATTGTTGACGAGAATGTCGACGCCGCCGTACATCTTGACGGCGTGATCGATCATCGCCTGCACCTGCTCCGAATCCGTAACGTCTACCGACACGAAGGATGCGGTGCCACCGTCGGCCTCGATGCGGTCGACGATCTCCGTGCCGTCATCGGTATTCACGTCGGCCACGACGACGGATGCGCCTTCGCCGGCAAAGAGGAGAGCCGTCGCTCGGCCGATGCCGCGACTGGCGCCGGTAATGATGGCGGTCCGATCATTCAGGCGGCCGTGAGAATCGCTCATGGAGAAAGAAGGACTGGGCAATGGAAGGGGTTGCGATGGAAAACGAAACACCCGGACCGTCGGAGCGGCGAGCGCCGGTCGGCACCAGAGCACCGACCGGTCTGCCCACAAAGCCGTCTACCGGACCCAGGTGCAATTAGAAGTTGAGGCCGTCGAACGTGTAGGTGGCCGACATCCAGAAGAGGCGACCCGTCACCGGCGCGCCGAGCACATCCGGCGTTTCCGTATCGAACAGGTTCGAAACGCTGGCCTTCACCTGCACGCCGGTCTGCGGCACCGTGTAGCCCGCTGTGAGCCCCATCGAGAAGCGACCCGGGATCTCGCCGTCGTCGTAGAAGCGGCTGCTGACCCAGTGGGTGCCGGACGCGAACTCATACGCCGCGTTCCAGCGTCCCGACGCGCTAAGGAACCAGCCCTCGAACCCGAGATCCCGCACCGTCGCAGAGCCCTTTGCTTTTGTGGTCGGCACGTTCAGAAGGAGCGGGTTGGTGCCCTCATCGCCTTCCTCGAAGTCGGCCAACTCGATCAAGGAGACGTTACCGGACACGTTGAAATGCTCGTTGAAGTACACGTCGATCCCGGCGTCTAATCCCTGGACGCGCGCCTCCCCGAAGTTAACGTAGGTGTTCAAACCGTTGAACACGTCGTCATCGCCCGGTGCATTGACGGGGGTGCCGTCGGCGTAGAACGGGATCTCGGTGAAGCCATTCGCCACCGCCTGAAGCGGGCTAATGAAGTTGTTGTACCACGAGTGGTACGCGACGATGTCCACGAAGACGTTCTTGCCGAACACGCCCTTGTATCCGATCTCGATCGAGTTCACCTCTTCCGGGCTGAGCGCGCTGATCTCCCGAATCACGTTGCCGTCGCCGTCTCGAATTTCGAAGCCGGTGTAGTTGCCGATCGCGTTAACGACGTATCCCGGCGGGATTCCGTTGCCCGGCGGCACGGGGATCGGAATGAACAGATTGCCCTCAAGCACGGTCGGGCTCTTAAACGCGCGGTTGTAGCCGACGCGCACGTTCTGGTTGGGAAAGACGCTGTAAACGACCGCGGCTTTCGGACTAATCTGCGTGTCGTACTCGCTGTGGTTGTCCACGCGAACGGCACCGTTGATCCGAAGAGCGTCATTGGGCCGGTAGTCAGCTTGCAAGTAGCCACCGACTTCCGTGGCGTCAATGTCGCGCCCTACTGCATCGGCGAGGAACGTTCCGTCGGAGTCCGGTAGGTAGCGACGAGCCTGGGCGCCGGTGACGACGTCAAGTGAGCCGTTGCCGATCCCGATGGTGTTGCGATACTGAATTTCCGAGTCCCACAGTTCGCCGCGATCCACGAACTTATTCGCCTCCCGGAGCGCGGGAAGCTGATTCAGTGCGGTTTGGCGGGCCTGAGCATCGGTCGCACCACTACCCAGCGCCTCCAGGTATACCGTTGTTGCCGCTGACGCAACACCGTTGATCTGGTACGTGTCGCCGGCGTCGTTCGAGGTGTGCGTGACCTGCGCAAACACGTGCTCATTGCTCACCTGCAGGTTCTGATACTGCACCTGCCAGTCGCGGATGTGATTGCGGCCGTTGTTGGTCAGGCCAAAATTGTCGTTCTCCGAGAAGCCGTACGCGAAGTTGGCCTGCCAGTCGTCACCGAACCGGTAGTAGAGACTTCCCTCCGCACGAATCGACTCGATGTCGTAGTCGCCCACCAGCTCGCTCTCGTTGAATACGGGCGTGTAAAAGTGCGTGGAGTCCGACGCAGCGGCGTTGGGTCCCCCGCTCGGCGGCGTGAAGTCGTTTGCCGACATGTACTGTCCGGTCGCTTTCCAGCCGAACTGGCTGTCTCCAAAGGTGCCGGCCAGCCGGCCATTCATGTCGAGCAGGCTTTGCTGCCCGCCCCGAACGTTGAGCGCCACCCCCGACTGATCCCACGGATTCTTGGTGATCACGTTGACTACGCCGGTGTGCGCGTTCGGTCCGTAGAGCGCCGAGGCCGGGCCGACGACGACCTCAATGGCCTTCACGTCCAGCTCGGAGGTCGGCAGGAAGTTGCCCTGCGGAAGACCGGTGCCGGGCAGCTGCGCCACGCGGCCGTCCTTCATCTGCAGCATGCGGGTGTTGAAGTGGTTGTTGAACCCGCGCGCCGAGATGCCCTGGCCGTTGATGCCGACGTTCACGAAGTCGACGCCTTTGATGTTGGACAGCGCCGACAGATAGGTGCCGCCGCCCGAGACGTCGAGCTCATCGGCGCTGATGGCCTCGATCTGGACCGGGGCGTCGAGTAGCTTCTCCGGGCGCTTCGATCCGGTCACGACGACTTCGTCACCCACGAAGGTGCGGGGCGTCAGCACGACATCCATTACCGTCTCCTCCCCGGCCACGACGGACACGTCCTGCTCCCGCCTCTCGTAACCGATGAACGTCACAATGAGCGTGTGATCCCCGGCCGGCACCTCCTCGAGACGGTAGTTGCCGTCCGCATCCGTGCTGGTCCCGCGCTGCAGACCCTCAATGACGACGTTGGCCCCGACGAGCGGCTCCTCCGTCTCGGTATCGAGCACCATTCCGGAGATGGAGCCGTCCGATGCTGCGCTCTCCTGCGCAAGGGCGTCCGACGTGCCGAATAGACACAGGACACAAACGACGATGAACCATAACAGGGGGTTCTGGCGAATCATGGCGAGCCTCCTTGAATTGTCCGCTTGGGTATGACGACGGGCAACGGCCCCGCGCCAAACAACGGGAACCGCAATTTCTAACATTTGGAATGTTTCAAACGGTGGATCGTCGGTCCACAGTCCTCGGCTGAGAACGATCGGCGTGCATCTTCACCCGATCACACCTCGCCAGGCCTGTGCCCTACAGTTTTGATCGTTTGTAATTTACCAAACGTTACACGGACGATAGAAAGCGCTTCCGACAATGTCAAGGAATCATCAACGTTTTCGGCAGATCCCGAGAAGGCCCGAACGCCACCCTGAATGCTGTTCGCCCCGCCGTACCCTATGAAATGAAGAATCTCAGCACGTCACGGCTGATCGAGGAACGGCCACCTGTCCTGCCAACCGGCCCGATCGAAGCAGACGCCACCTCCCGGCGCCAAACATCTGAGGACAGGCGAAAAAATGGAAATGATGAGCAGTCGAGCAACCGGATTGTCGTCCCCGGCAGGTCTGCCCGACCGCACCGTAAGACCAATTGAAGACCGGTTCGGAGTGGTCTCGCTGCTCCGAAGGTATCCCGTACCGCTCTGAACACGGTCCGCTGCATCCGGACCGTCTACGCGTTCTCCTCCTGCAGGCGCTTCTGCTTAATCTCCATCCACCGCTCGGCGAAGTCCTGGTAGAACGACTCCATGAGGCGGTAGAAGGCTTTCATGTGCTCCAGATTGCGGACCGTTTCCTCCCGACCGCCGGCCCCTTCCGTTCGAATCCGCGACAGGAAGCGCTCGGCCAGCTCCCGGTTCTTCTGGACCGTCGCCATGTTAAACTTGAAGTTGTTCAGGAAGAGGTCCGGGTGCGCCGTGTAGTAGTTGCGCCGGTTCACCGGCCCGTTCACCTTCTTCGCCAGTCCGATGTCGTCAATCCGGCGAACAGCGATGGAAATCGGCCCCTTGGAGTGACCGAGCAGCTCCACCATGTCGTCCAGCGAAACCGGCTCGTCCTGCGTCAACAGCAGTCCCACAATCAGCCCCTGGAGGCGCTTCAATCCGTACGACTCGTAAATATTGCCGAACTCCTCAATCAGGTCGTTTTCGGCAGGCGTCAGTGAACGGTGGTCATTCATAAACACGGGCAAAAAGAAGAAAACAGGAGTCCGTCGCATCCCCGGCATCGGGCAGTATACCCACTATTCTCGGCACGAGGCAGCGGACATGCCAACACTCAGCCCCGCCGATGGTTGCGAAACCGGTGGATTTCGACCCGGATCGGAAGGCCGGACCGCACCGGTTGATCGACCCAATCGGGATCAATCGATTACGCAGTGCGTCATAAAGAGTGAATGATGACGCAATGCGTTATAACTTCCTCCTGCCCAGGCGGCTGGCCCCCATGGCGCGATTGATCAAGCGGTACGAGAACCGGAAGCTCTACGACACAGAAGCAAGCGAATACGTGTCCCTCAGCGATATCGCAAATTTGGTACGCAGCGGCGACACCGTCCAGGTTGTGGATAACGCGACCGGTCGTGATCTGACCGCGCAAACCCTGACGCAGATCATTCTGGAGGAAGGAAAACGCGGGACGCACGCCATTCCGTCCGATATTCTCCATCAGTTGTTGCGCCGAAGCGAGGAAGCCATCGACGTGGGCTTTGAGCAACTTCGTTCCACGGTGGACGACCTCGTTCAGAGCTCCTTCGGTCGCCTCCGGCGGCTCGTACAGGGCCCCCACGCGGAAGAGCTGGAGGAACTGCGCGGACAGCTCCAGTCGCTCGAGCAACAACTTGCCACGCTGCTCGGCGATCTGGAGGACCACGACGCGGTGACCCTGAATGCCAATTCAGAGACGCCGCCCGATGAATCGTCGGTCGAAGAAAATGCCGATGCCCCTGGCGTGACGTCCTGATACACGGCCGTCATCACACCCAGATCGCTCTGTTTCCCAATACCCGACCTACCATGAGCACAAAGACCGAACGCCCCACCCTGCAGGAAGAACTGACCCGCCGCGGACGCGACGTATGGCTCGCCGGTCTCGGCGCCCTCGCCACCGTAGAAGAAGAAGGATCGAAAGCCTTCAACACGCTGGTCGAGCGCGGCAAGGACTACGAGTCCAAAGGCCGCAAGCAGATCGAGAGCGCCATCAGTACGGCGTCCAAGCAGCGCGACGAAGCCATCTCTGAAGTAGAGGATGCCAGCGAAGGCGCCCGCGAGTACATTTTCAACACGGTCGATCGCGCGCTGGATCGCTTCGGCGTCGCCACCCGCTCCGAGCTCGACAAGCTGGAAGGGCAGGTGGGCCGCCTGACGCAGAAGGTAGATGCTCTGACGAAGGCGCTGAAAGAGAATAAGAATATAGATCCGGACGCGTAAGCCCGTGGCGGCCCGGTTCGCCACCCACCCGTCCTGACCGTTCCCCGCGCGGCATCACGCGGGAGTCGGGTCGCCTCACCGGCCCGGCTCCCCGGTCGCGCAGCCTACCGTATGGAACCCTTTTTGCACCGGGCGGATGTAGCCGGAAGCGCAATCGCCTGCACCGCCGGGATCGTATCCTGGCCTGACAGCTCCCATTTTATTCCGCGTTCGGAGACAGCACTTGCCGGAAGCGGAGATTTTTTCCCGGGCCGGCGGCACCAACGCCTTCGAGCCTGTTACAAAGGAACGGCGATTGGAACCGCTTTCAATCCAAATGGATACGGCGCATGGTCCATCATGGAGATTCAATGAGGTTGATCGCATGAGACGCAACGGAACGTCCACCGCGCCCCGCATCGGACTCGCCTGTGCCGGCGGGGTTGTGGAAGGAGCCATTTATGAGGTCGGCGCCCTGCGCGCGCTCGACGAAGCTGTAGACGGTGCCTCGCTGCACAATCTCGACATGTACGTCGGCGTCAGCTCGGGTGCCCTGATCGGTTCGTTCCTCGCCAACGGGGTTCCGACCTACGAGTTGAGTCGCGCGATCGTGTCCAACGCGTCGGACCCGTCGCTCAACGTAGAACCGGAAGTGCTCTTTCACCCAGCGCTGAGCGAGTACGCCGGCCGCATCAAGAAGCTACCCGGTGCGCTCTTCCGGACACTGCGGCACTATGCCTGCAATCCAGGGGATCTCTCGCTCCTGGGCCTGGTGTCGACGCTCGGCTCGCTCGTCCCGACCGGCATCTTCGACAATTCCGGCCTCGGCGCCTTTCTCGAAGAGGCGTTCTCAGAAGGCGGACGCACCAACGACTTCCGTCAACTTCAGGCGCGGTTGTTCGTCGTCGCGATGAACCTGGACACCGCGGATATCGCTGTCTTCGGTACGCCGGGCCTCGATCACGTGCCGATCTCGAAGGCCATCCAGGCCTCTACTGCCCTCCCCGGCCTCTACTGCCCGGTGGAAATCGACGGGCAATACTACATCGACGGCGTCGCCCGACGGACCGTCCACGCCAGCGTGGCGCTTGATGAAGGCGCCGACCTGCTCTTCTGCATTAACCCGATCGTTCCGGTCAACATTCAACTGAAGCAGCATGCGGACCGGCTCCTCCAGCACGACGGAGGAAGCCTCGTCGAACACGGACTGCCGTCGGTGCTCTCTCAGACGTTCCGCGCCATCGTCGACTCGCGCAAGCGGACTGGATTCAAGAAATACGAGCACACGCATCCGAACGCCGACCTTGTGCTGATCGAGCCCGAATGCGACGACACCAGCCTGTTCTTCTCCAACATTTTCAGCTTCCAGAATCGCCAGGACGTCTGCGAGCACGCGTACCAGGCAACGCGGAAGCACCTCTTGCGCCGTGCCGACGAAATCGCCCCGAAGCTGGAGCGTCATGGTCTGCGCCTGAACGTTGAAGGGCTGCAGGATTCGTCCCGCTCGGTGTTCGACCCGGAGCCGGGATCCCTACCGGTCAATGGACATGGAAAAGCATCGTCGCCCAGAGAGGTATTCCAGGAAACGGACCGCGTCCTCGATCGCCTGGACGCAATGATCGACCAGATTCAGGCCGCGGCCTGACCCCTCGATTGCCATTCCCCTTTCGATCCGCCCTGAGACGCACCGGTCCACCGTGGCCGGTGCGTTTTCGTTTTGCAGCGGGGCCGTCGTGGAAGAGCATGCCGATCTCTCGCCACGCGTCACGAGAAGGAGCGCTCCGGCAGGGGATCGTCTTTTAGGGACCACCGATACGACCCCTCCATTGCCCGCCGGTCGTCCTCCGGCAAACCGAGGTACCCGCACGGCGGCCGTCGGAGTTCCCGTAGGAGCGCAACGGCGAGCCATCCGAAGGGAAGGTACCAGGCGGCGAGATCGAGGTCCGTGTACAGTCCTCGCCATCCGTGCACTTCCCGATCACGACGCACGTTCCGCTCGTGATGGGCGTACGATACCGGCCAGCCCAGCGGCGTCGCACCAATTGCGTCGCGGCCCAGACGGCGGAGATGGTCCATCAGACTATGAAGGTCGTACGGCTTCCCCCCGTACGTGTCGACCGCGGCGTCCAGCATCGACTGGCACCGCCGACGGATGTCCTCCGCAACCCGCGCCAGCTCCCGGCGATCCGGGTCGTCGAGATCCGTGCACCCCGCGTCTCGCAGCATCTTGCGAACGTTGATTGGCTCCTGCACGACGAACGTCATCTGGCACGGAAACGCCAGGTAGAAGATAAACGGCAGCAGCGCCGCCAGAGGTGCGATCGGGACGGGGAGGAAGGGGATGCCGAGATACTTCCGGCACCACGCATCCACGGTTTCAAACGTGATGCTGGTGGGATTCACCCACTCCGCGTTCACGATGCTCATTGGGTACACGGGCGCGTCGTGCCGGGCCGCCATCAGCACGAAGCTCCGCGAAAACGGCTGAAGTTGATAGCGGCGAAGAAACCCTTTCGCAATCCCCGGAACGCCTTCGGGGTAGTAAATCAACCGGTCGCCCCGATCGAGCAACCGATCGAAATTCCCCACCGTCATGTCGACGCCGCCGACCCGGCGCCACCAGTTGTCCATATCGAACGGCCGCATCCACCACGTGGCCGCCAGTTGCGGGGTGTAGACCGACCGGAACTTGCTTTCCTTCGTCAGACCGTCTTCGCGCCAGAGAAGCGCATCCAGTACAATGGCGTCGTGCGGAAACGCGTTGCCGCTGTGATTCGGCGCGACCACGAGGGGCCCGTCCGACGGCAGCTTTTCCTGACCGATGATCCGGGCGCGGAAGTAGTGGTCGATGATGTCGTACATCGGTCCATCCTCCGCGAGCCGGTAGAGGTATGTCCAATCGATCGGGTCATGCGGCTCACTTCGTGCGCCGGGGGTGGCGTCGTCCTCCGCATCGGTCCGGGCGTTGTCAGTCGCGGACTCGGCCTGCGCCGAGGGAGTGCGCGCGGACGTCGCATGAGCCTCGAACAGGCCATGCAGGTCCTCTGCATCAATCGACACGTCCAGCGAGAAGCGAGATCGAGCCATGGCACGGGAACGTTCGAAGACGCGAACCGAGAATTGAGAGTGTGCGGCATCGTCCTGCAACGTACATCAACGAACCCGCGGATGCCAGCAATCCGTGTCTCACGACAGGCGAAAGGCCCAAGCGCGAAAGGCAGCGTGCTCCGACAGGAGCATACGCGATCCGGGGCGCCCTATCGAGGGATCAAGCACGGGTTCTCTTTCCCCTGCACGATTCGTTGTACGGGGCCCGGCGCGGATCGGCGCCTTACCTGGCAAACAGTGCCAGGATACCGCCGATCACGAAAAGCGGGATCGACAGCCACAGCGGACCGCCCTGAACCACGGCCATGACGCCGCCCACGATGCACGAGCCCGCGATGATTCCACTCCGCAAACCTTGGATCTGATCATCGGACGACGGTCGCCTGTTCAGCCGCTCATCGACGAACGACGCGCCCTGCGACATCAACTGCGGCAACTGCATCATCACGTCGATGAACTCGGGCGCGTTGCTCACGAGCTCTCGCCCGAGAGCGCGCGGATCGAATCGCTCGCGGAAGATGGCCTGGACGTGCCGGCGGGAAACCGACACCACGTCCAGGTCCGGGTCCAGCGTGCGCCCGACGCCCTCGTACGTGACCAGTGCCTTCACCATGAGCGTCATTTCGACAGGGAAGAAGACGTGGTATCGCCCGCCGAGACTCAGCGACTGAAGGATGACCTGAGCGAAGCTGATCTCGCCCTGCTGGCTGCGCATCAGGAAGTGCCGCGCCATGTCCGCAACGGCCCGCTGAAACCCCTGCGGGTCGCCGTTTTCCCCGACCCGTGCCATGTCGAGCAGGTGACGCGCCGCATTCTCCACGTCGCCCCGTACCAGCGCGTAGTAGTAATACAGCATGCGGCGCTTCAGCTTCGAGTTGAAACGCCCGACCATGCCAAGGTCGATGAAGCCGATCTTCAGGTCCTTCGGGCGATCGCCCGGCATGATTTTCAGGTTGCCGGCGTGCAGGTCCGCGTGAAAGAAGCCGTCGTCGTACAGCATCCGAATAACGGACGCCGCGCCGAGGTCGATCACGCGCTGCCGCTCCTCTTCGCTCAGCGCCAGCGAGGCTTCGGAGCCGGGCCGAATCCCGTCCAGAAACTCCATCGTCAGTACATCATCGGAGCTCAGGCTGCGGTAAATGTCGGGAAAGACGATGCCCGGCGTGTCCTGAAAGTTGGCCGCGAAGACCTCCGCATTGTCGGCCTCGTACGTGTAGTCGACCTCGCGCCGGGTGTAGGCGCTGAACTCCTCAATGATCTGGGCTGGCTGGTACCGCGGGAGAATCCACTGCAGGAACACGCCGAAAAATTCCAGCAGCTTCAGATCCGACGTGATCACGTCCCGGATGCCGGGCTTGATCACCTTAACGACGACCTCGTCCCCGTCCCGCGTCACCGCCCGGTGCGCCTGCGCGATAGAAGCGGACCCGAGGGGCTCCTCATCGATCGTCCGGAAGAGAGCATCGACCGGTGTTTCCAGATCGCGCTCGATGATGGCTCGTACCTGCTCGTAGGGGATCGCCGGCAGGTGATCCATCAGGCTCTCAAGCTCCCGGGTGATGACGTCCGGCAGCAGATCCTCACGGATTGCCATGATCTGGCCGAGCTTCGTGAACGTCGGCCCGAGGATCTCGAGGCGGCGCCGAAGCTGAACAGGGAACGGCTTGTCTCGCAGGTCGCGCTTGACGAACGGGCGCAGCAGAAAGGCGAGCAGTCGCCGGCCGGGGGAGCGCAGTCGCTTCTTCTGACGGTCAGGGAGCGAGCGCACGTAGGCGAGATGTCCCCCCATAAGAAGGCCCGCCACATGCCGGTAGACGGTGAAGAACCGTCGGACCGCCCCGCGGTACGGCGCCAGCGGGTCGAAGTCCGCGAGCGGCGATTTCTTCTTCGTTGCAGGCGTTGCCCCACCTGCCTCGTCCCCGCCCGACTCGTCACTCATCCCGTCACCGGAAATGGGCTCGCGGAGCGCCGACGGAATGCTATCCTCGGATGCATCCTCTGACGATGCGGAGCCCGGGGCCGGCGAGGACCGGGGCGTCGAACCAGATGTAGAGTGGGCGTCGGCCATCCAGAAATACAGGAACAGAAGGGAGGATGCAGGCCGGCAACGCACCTGCCGGCACCGACGGACTCAACCGCCGACCTGCCTCGTTGGTTCTTTCTCGTGAAAAACCAGTATGTCATGACTGCCATGTCCGGGGTCGCTCAGGTATTCTACAACCCACGGACGGGTTAACACTGTTAATTTTTTCGGCGGAACGCCTTGCGCCACGGGCCGGAAGCGCTTACCTTAACGACAACTTCGTATCATTGTCCGCCTCGCACGCCGTCGATCTCCATGATTTTTCTGACCGGCTTCCCCGGCTTTCTCGGAACCCGCTTTGTCCGATCGTTGGCCGAACAGCACCCCGACAGCTCGTTCCTGCTTCTCATTCAGCCAAAGTTTGACACCCGCGCCCGGAGCGTCTTGAACGAGCTGGGGCTGTCCGACCGTGCGGAACTGCTCCACGGCGACATCACCAAGCCGGACCTCGGCCTCGGCGAGCGCCACGACGAGATCGCGGAGAAGATCACGCGTGCCTTTCATCTGGCCGCGGTCTACGACCTCTCCATTCCCCGCGAGATCGGCTGGAAGATTAACGTCGACGGCACCCGGCACGTGGTCGACCTGCTCGAGCAGGCGCCTCACCTCGACGTCTTCGGCTACATCAGCACGGCATACGTGTCCGGGAAACGAACCGGCACCATCCGGGAAGACGAGCTCGTGCACGATGCCGGCTTTAAGAATTTCTACGAGGAAACGAAGTACCACGCGGAGGTCATCGTGCAGGGGCGAATGGACGTTGTGCCGACGATGGTCTTTCGTCCGGCGGTCGTGGTAGGCGACTCCGAAACCGGCGAGACGGCCAAGTTCGACGGCCCCTACTTCATCCTCAAAGCCCTCCAGAAGCTGCCACCGGTCACGCTCATGACGCGGATCGGGAGCGGCACGCGGGAGGTCAACCTGGTCCCGGTCGACTACGTGATCGACGCAATGACCTACCTCTCAAACCAGGAGGAGAACATCGGGCAAACGTTCCACCTGACCGACCCGAATCCCCTCACCACGCAGGGCGTGATGGAGACGTTTACGAAGCTCCTCAACATGAAGGTGGCGTACGTTCCGATCCCTCCAGGCGTCGCGCGAGCCCTCATGAGCACCGGCGTCGGTCGCGCACTCGGCATCTCCCCCGAACTCATCGACTACTTCGACCACCCGGCCCACTACGACACATCCGGCATCCAGAAGGCCCTCAAGGGAAGCGACATCCGCTGCCCGCGCCTCCCCGAGTACGCGCCGAACATGGTCGACTTCATGAAACAACACGCCGAAATCCGAAGCAACGCGATGTATTAGTGGGGTTTGGGGTGTGAGGTTTGGGGTTTGGGAGTGCGGAAAAGGGGGGACCGAGAGTGTGCTGTGCTTTCAGGCGATCCTGGGCATAGCACCTGGAGTGCCGCTCTGGATAGCGCGCAGGGTCATCACATGACGCTCGATTAGACCGTTTGCTCCGGTATCGCAAGGAGAACTGGCCGACTATGCCGCGATGACGGGCAAATCGATTCGTCCATAGCGGACGCCTGCCTGGGCTGTTCGGACTGGGGCCAGACGGAGCCGTGTCGCGCTCAACAGGGCACTGCGTGTACGCAGTCACTGGTCTGAACGTCGCTACGCGTGAACGACTGAACAGAAATCTGGCAGAAAATCGCGGCATTGCCGCACGATAAAAGACAGAAGAATCAATCCGCCCGATAACGGGCAGCTTCAGGAAACGCTCCACTGGAGTAAAAACAATTGGCGTCGCCCCCGAACGGTGGGCAGATAAATGAACTCGCCGTCAGGTGGCGGTCGGGGAGGTTTTGTCCGTCGTCGGTCGTAATTGGTTGATTGGATTGGTCTCCAAACACGACTCAGTCGACAACACCACGCGCCATTGAGAACAGCGCTCCGCCATTCACCTCCAACTTCCGAGCAATGCCAGCCGGATGCGATATGGCTGAAGTCCGGATGTAATGCCCACAGAGCGCACCAGGCACTTTTTAAGGGCGATATCTGACTTGTTGCCCCCCCTTTCTCCCTCTCACTTTTTCCCCATTCCCACTCTCTCACAAACCTACCAGTTCGACGTGGCGGCGCTGAAGACGTCGTCGGCGATCTGCTCCAGGGCATCCTGCGCGGCGGTCTCCTCCCCTTCCACGCCCTGCGTCACCGGATCGTAGTTCGACGAGGCGCTGAACTCCCGATCCAGCATCGCCTCCGTCGGCTGCTTGGTCTGGTCGACGTACTGAACGGAAACGCGGACCGTAACCTGGTTCGCGCTGGCCCGATCGTCATCACCGACCGTCGTGGGCTCGCTGCTGTAACTGGTAATCGTCGCACTCAACAGCGCATCGGCGTCCGCCTCGTTGTTCGTCAAACGCAGACGCGTTCGATTCACAAACCGGTCGGTAAAGAAGCGGGTGAGGTCGCGGTCGAGCGTCGTCACCGGGCTGATGCTGTTGTCCTGCACCAGCGGCACGGCGATCGTATTCAGATTCGACGGAATGCTACCTGCCTGAAACCCGTAAAAGCTACACCCGCCGGCTGCGACAACCCCGCACAGCATCGCCGCCAAAAGGACCACCCAAAATCGAACTGCCTGCTGCATCATGGTTCGGAAAAATCCGTGTACCGTCTGATCAACGATGCGCCACTTCGCAACTCGAACCTCCCAATTCGAAATTCGCCCTTCACACTTCGAAGTTCGCCCTTCACACTTCGCAATTCATCATTCATCATTCCCAATTCCCTACAGGTCCTCATCGATGTCTTTCAGTTTCCGGTAGAGCGTCCGCTCGCTGATCCCGAGCGCCCGTGAGGTCTTGCGGCGATTGCCGTCGAAACGTTTCAGCGCCTGCGTGATGAGTTCGCGTTCAGCTTCTTCCAGCGTCGGAATCTCGTCGGGTTCGGGCTCCTCGGCGGCCGATTCGGCCGCGGCGCCGTTCGTGCCGGCGTCCGCCTCGTGTGCCGGCTCCCCCGAGGGGGAGGGACGCGTGCCCGGCCCGTCGTCGACCTCATACGCCACATCCTTGATCCGAGAGCCGACCTCACCGGCAAAATCCGCCGGCTTCGTCCCGCCCGACGGATCCCGGTCGGTAACGTTCGAATCGCGGACCACGACGAAATCATCGTACGCGCCCGGGAAGTCGCTGCGTTCGACCACGTCGCGGGGCACGACGACGCCGATATTGGAGACGAGCGTACGGATCTGGTCCTTCATCTCGCTCATTTCCATCCGCATCTCAAGGATGGCGCGGTAGAGAAGCTCGCGTTCCCGGATCCCCGATCCGTCGCCCTGCGATGCCTGACTCCGTTGCTGCCGGCTCCCGGACGGATCAGGCTCGACCCGCATCAGGCTCGTCGACGCGGCACCGGCGTCGTCGTTGAACTCATCTAGATCGCGGAGCAGCGGTCGAATATCGTCGATCGTGACTTCGTCGTTTCGCAGAAGCACCACGACCTGCTCGGCCACGTTGCGTAGCTCACGGACATTGCCGGGCCAGTTGTACTCGGCCAGTAACTCCTGCGCGTCCTCCGTCAGCTTCTTCATTGGCGAGTTGTACTCCGTCGCGAATCGGTGCAGAAAGGTCTCGAAGATGGGCATAATATCCTCCCGGCGATCGCGCAGCGGAGGAATGTCGATCAGGACGGTGCTCAGCCGGTAGTACAGGTCCTTCCGGAACCGCCCTGCCTTCACCTCCTGCATCAGATTCTTGTTCGTCGCGGCAACGACACGCACGTCCGATTCGATCTGCTGCGAGGAGCCGACGCGACTGAATTTGCCGGTTTCCAGGACGCGCAGCAGGCGGACCTGCGCCTCCTGAGGCATCTCTCCGATCTCGTCCAGGAAAATGGTGGACCCGTCGGCCTCCTCGAAGTACCCGACGCGCTTCTGCACCGCCCCCGTGTACGCCCCCTTTTCCGCACCGAACAGTTCGCTCTCGATCAGGCCCTCGGGAATCGCCCCGCAGTTGACGACCACTATGGGCTCGTGCCGCCGCATACTGAGCTCGTGCAGGACCTGGGCGATCAGCTCTTTACCGGCACCGCTCTCCCCCTGAAGCAGCACCGTGATGTCCGTTTTCGCCACCTGGCGAGCCCGGTCGATCACATTCTTGATGGCATCGGAGTCTCCGACGATGCCGAAGCGTTCCTGAATTGAGGCGCGGTCCATAGAGGGGGTCGATCCATTCGCGTACTTCATCGATGCGCGACGGGCGCGGGCGGGTACCCTGCCACAATGTCACGGGTCGTATCACACCCAAACCCAACGCGCAAGATCCCACATTCGCCGCTCCGGCGTTGACGATGCCGTGAACCGGCGCCATGCATTCGGTGAATCCACACCCCCGGTTGGGTCCGGACCGGGCACTTCATGTGACGCTAATCGCCGGGTCCGGCCGTGACGATCTCACGAAACAGGCGGTTCAGGACGTCTCGATCTGGTCGCTGCTCCTCCGACGCGAAGCGCGCGTCGGAATGTCGGTCGAGTTCCTCCCGGATGAATGCGTCCAGTGTAGGCATCCGCTCGATCCGCCCGGCTTCTCCGCGTTGCTGCTTCCGGGCCGTGAGTCGGGCGACGGCATCGCGGAGACGTCCATCCTGAACACCGGCGTCAACAAGTCGGGCAAATCGAACCGGCACGGGATCGTTCGTCGACTCGACCCACCGGATCGCCAGAAGGGATCGGAGCACGTACAGGTATGCCTTCATCGGCACCCCACCCTCGTTGTCCAGGTACCGCTTCGCGTTTTTCCGGGCCATGTACAGGTGGTGATACCCGGCAGCCGCGGGGCGGTACACCTCCGCGATAAGCCCACGCCATCGGTCCATCCGTCCGGCATCCTCCCGGTAGACGATCGGCGACTGGAGCCACTCCAGCAGCGACGGGTTGCTGGCGTGAAACAGGCGGAGCGCTTTGCGCACATCCCACGCGTGCAGGTCCACCTCCCCGGCCGGCGTCTGCACGATTTCCGGGTCGATCGCGTCCGGTCGGCGCTCGAGGTCGATCGACAGGTACCAGTCCAGGTCATGGACGTACACGACCCGCACATCGTAGTCGGAGTCGGGCGACGCAAAACCCCATGCCCGGCTCCCGGACTCGCAGGCAAGCAGGATCCGGACGGCGTGGCGATCGGTGAACGCATTCAGGTGCTCGCGTACCACCCTATGCCCCTCGGTCGACACGTCTGCCTGCGACGCAGGGAATCTTGAGTCGGTCATGGCGGATCACGATCCCGTATCCAGAAGGGCGACGATACGACGTCCGACGCGCATCGGCCCTACATCGGACCCGTATCTTCACCGCGCTTGCCGTGAAAGATGCTGCGCTGTTGCAGAATCCGACGGGTCACCTCCACGTCATCGGCGTATTTGGCACCGGACGCGCGCATCGCTTCGGCATGATCGTCGAAGTAGGCCTGCAACGCCTCCCGGTCGCGCACCTGATACTGGATCGTCCAGTAGCGCGTCCCCTGCACGTCATCTCCGTCCGGGATGGTTTCCGCATCGTCGCTCCGCTCATACCAGGCCGCCGCCTCGAACCCGTCAATCTCGAGCATCTCGCGCACGTGCTCACGAAGCCACGCGGCGTACTCGTTGATGATGTCGGACGTCACGGTCAGGTTGACTTCGTAGAAAAACATGCGGCCCCATCAGTTTATGGAAAATGTGATCACCTCTGCAATGAAAGCTGCTGCCGCGGGATCCGTCTATGGTCCCGATCGAGGCGATTGTCACTCAGAGTTTGCCTGCCGCCCCTCGGTCAGGGCGTCTCAAGAGCACTTCCTCCCGCGCTCCTCTCGTCGCTCGGTCGGGGCGCAATGCTTTCGCCGTGCTTACTCGGATCGCTCACTGAGCACGCGGGCCGGGCTCGTGAAGGAGATGCCAAGCGACGACTGGGAGCTGATCATGATGGATTCGACGACCGGGGCATGCACCGGCTGGTTCGCGCTCCACTCGATAATGAAATTGGCCCCGAGCCCGCCGGCGGCATCGGTTTCCTCGATCACGACCGACGTCGAAGCCAGTGGATCGAGGCGACGTGGCCCATCGAGATAGCGCCGAACGGACTCTCCGCTGTTATCAATGTATTCGATCTTCGACAGAACGATCGCGCCGTCCGCATCGGTGTTGCGGATGCTAACCGTCGC
>NZ_DAXETW010000175.1:0-19202 GCF_051155795.1 Longibacter sp. | reverse complement strand
CCCCACCGGCGGCGGCCCCGAGACGAAGGTCCTCGACGATCTCTCCACCGTCGACTGGGGCAACTGGACCATCACCGCCGAGGGGCTCTACTACATTCGTCGCACCGACGACGGGCCGCAGGTGTCCTTCCGTCGTTTTGGAACCGACGACACGGAAACCATCGCGTCCACCCCCAGCATCGCCAGCCCGAGCCTGGAGGTCTCGCCCGACGGGACGCGTCTCCTCTACGCCCGCATCGAGGGGACCAACAGCGACCTGATGATCGCGAAGCAGTCGGAGCACCCATGACCCGCCTTCGACAGGTCCGCCACGGAAGGGCGCCTTTCTCCGGGGCGAGGCGGGACTACAGCCGGTCGGAGGTCAGAAGCTGGTTCCGATGGCCTCTTCAAACGCGTCCCGATATGAACGACTCAGCTTGAGGCGGAGACCGCCCTCAAGGCACACGTGGTAGGCCCCGTGCCGATCCGTGTCGAGCGCTCGCACCCGGTCGAGATTTATGATCGTGGAGCGGTGGATGCGCTGAAAGCCGTGGGGTACGAGGCGCTCCTCGATGGCCGCCATTGTCTCGCGGTGCAGGTGCGTGTCGTCGCCCACGTGGAGCTCCACGTAGTCGCCGGCTCCCTCCACGTAGTCGATCTCGTCGGGCCGCACCATGATGACCCGCCCCCGCGTCCGGACCGCGATCCAGTCGCGGGAGGCGGCCGCATCGGAGTCGGAGGGGGCCGGGGCGTCGGACGCCGAAGGGTCGTCGAGCGTGTCCAGCAGACCACGCAGCGTCGGTCCCAGCTCGGCGAACTGCTGCTGTCGGATCTGCTTGCGGGCCTGCTCGACCGCACTGGCGAGCCGGTCTACGTCCACCGGCTTCAGCAGATAGTCCACGGCCCGCTCCTCGAAGGCGCGGACCGCGTACTCGTCGTAGGCGGTGACGAAGATGAAGACGGGCCGCTCGCTCGGGGCCAGTTCGTCGAGCATCTCGAAGCCGTCCAGCCCCGGCATCTGGACATCCAGGAAGAGAAGGTCGGGCGGGTCGGCCCGGAGGGCATCAAGGGCGGCCCGGGCCCGACCAAAGGAGCCGTCTACCTCCACCGCATCAAGGTCGTCCAGACGAAGCTCCAGCCCTTCGCGGGCCAGGGGCTCGTCGTCAATGACAAACGCGCGAAGCGACATGGGAACGCGAACAGTCAGCGGGAATCCAGTTGGGTCGCCGCCCCTTCCGACGGAGCGAAGGCGGGATCGTGTCCGTTCTCGTCGCCGGCCTCGATCGGGAGTTCCACCACGACACGGACGCCCCCCTCCTCCCCCGCCATCACACGGAATGCGTGGTCGGTGCCGTACGCCGCCTGCAGCCGATCCCGCGTCATGGCGAGGCCCAGGCCGTCCTTGTCCGACGGGGCGTCCTGCCGGCCGTTCGTGCCCACATCGTCGGACAGGCCCACCCCATCGTCCTCGACCACGAGGCGCAGCCGCCGCCCCACGCGAGTCGCCTCGATCCGGAGCGTCCCGGCCCGCTCCAGGGGCGCGATGCCGTGGCGCACGGCGTTCTCCACGAGGGGCTGTAGGATGAGGTGCGGCACCTCGGCGCGCCTCACCTCCTCGTCCACCTGGGTCTCGACAGAGAGCCGGTCGCTGAAGCGGACGCGCTCGATGCTCAGGTAGGCATCCGCAAAGGCGAGTTCGCGAGCGAGGGGCACGGTTTGGGCGTCCCGTTCCTCCAGCGCCATGCGCAGGAAGGTACTGAGGCGATCCAGCATGGCCGTGGCCCGCTCGGTGTCCTGCTTCAGGACGAGCGTGGAGATGGCGTTGATGGTGTTGAAGAGGAAGTGGGGGTGGAGCTGCATCTTCAGCGCCTTAAAGCGGGCCGCCTGCAGCTGCGCTTCCAGCCGGGAGGCCTCCAGCTTTTGGGTCCGTGCCTCCCGGGCGTAGCGGAAGGCCTGGTGCCCCCCGACGATGAGGCCAAATACGAACAAGTTGACGAACACCCACTCGGAGCCGAGGAGACCAATCGTGAAGCGGCTCCACGCCACGTTGGGCGGGCTGGGCGCGGCCTGGAGGGTCCAGTACGCAAAGAATCCCAGGTGGACGGCGGTAACCGCGATCCCCGTGAAGACGTACACCGGCAGCGCACGTAGCCACGTGCCGCGCCCCAGCGGAACGTGACGCCCCAGCCACACGATGCCCGGCGTGGCCAGAATCCACGGGCCCCAGGTGGGCACGGTGTAGACGAGCAGCTCGGCCAGCGTGCGGTCGGCGTTCGGGCTCTGGAAGGCGTACATCTGCACGGCGCAGATCACCCCAAGCAGCAGCCCGACGGCGACCAAGCCCCCCGTCCAGACGAGCGACGCGGGCCGGCTGGAATGGGAATTCGTTGCGGTCATAGCGGGTGCAAGCACTGGAGGAAAGACGGCAAACGAACACGGCGGACGCCCCGTGCAGGATCCGACGGAGCTACGGTGTTCGCGTCGCCGATAGCCATTCGCGGTCGCCCCCGAGATAGATCGTGACGGACGAGGCTGGGCCAGACGCCCCTTCTTCAAACTGAAGCTCCGCGTCAATCGCAGTCGCATAGAAGCGCGCCTCCAACCGCGGCACCAGTCGCAGATCGTTTCCAATGATCGGCAGGGAGGCCACGAGGCGATCATCTGCGTACCGCACCACCACTCGCTGCCCCGAATCGTTCCGATAGGTGCCCACGTATCGGCGCAGCACCTCGGGGATCAGGCGGATCGACGGTTTCTCTTTCGGCGCCCATCTCGATCCCGGCCACTCGTACGTCGCGGCGATGGCCCGCATGATCTCGCGGGTGAGCACGCCACCGCCAAAGCCATTGGTGAGCACGACCGCCCCGTCGCCCGTGGCCGGATGCATAATCATCTCGCACCGGTAGCCCCGATTGCCGCCCGTGTGGCTCACCCGCAACGAGTCCTCGTCCCCGTTGATCGTGAGCCCAAGGCCATAGCCGTTTTGCACGGGCGTCATCATCAACCGGGCCGTCTCCCGCGACAGCAGATCCGAATTGCCCTGATACGCTCGATGAAGTTCAATGGTAAACCGGGCGAGGTCCGGCGCGGTGGTCCAGAGGCCCGCGGCCGCTTTTTCTGGATACGTGTGCCACCGCCCCGTAACCACGGCCCCACTATCGGTGTGGGCGGCGGCCGCCCGGGACGTAAGCGAGTCGGGCAGCGGCTGGCGAAAGGTGCTCCGTTCCATGCCGAGCGGCCCCAGGACGAGTCGGTCCATCAGCGGGGCGAAGGCCTCGCCGGTCGCGTCGATCATCAGCCGCTGGGCGACGGTGTAGCCACCCCCCGCGTAGCGCATGGTGCGGCCCGGCACGGTGTCCACCCGGATTGGGGCCGTGTTGGCGGGCGAGGCGCCATCGAGGACCTGTACCAGGGAGGGCACCGGCTCGTCCGCCGCGTACCCCGGAAAGCCCGACACCGTCATCCCGGCCGTGTGCGAAAGGAGGCCGCGCAGCGTGACACTTGAGTCGCGGGTGTACTCGTTCTGCGGAACCGTCCACGAGGTGAGCTGCCGGTTGACCGGCGCGTCGAGCGCGAGCACGCCGTCCTCCATCAGGCGAAGGGCCGCAAACGCCGCCGCCGGCTTGCTGATGGAGGCGGCCTGGAACCGGGTCTGCGCCGCGACCGAGTCGGCCTGTCCGGCCCGCGTCACCCCGTAGCCCTGCGCCCACACCAGTTCGCCGTTCTCGATGACAGCGATGCTCACCCCGGGTACGTTCCAGCGCGCCATGCGGTCGGCAAGCGGCATCGTCGGGAGGGACTCGCCCTGCACCATAACGGCGGGTCGCAGCCCTTCCTCCACTTGGCGCCTCTGGTCGGCCGACGGCTCCGAGGGGGACTGGCACGCGACGAGGAACAGCCCCCAGAGGGCGGGGAGGAGAATGTGGGCAGTCGAGGAAAAACGAAGCATGACGGCCGGAATGAAAGCAAAAAAATACGGCAGGGATACACGGCGGATGGGTCAAGGGCGGAGCCGGACTCCGCACAGTTACAGCCCCAAAGAGCCCCCGCGGGCGCTACCAAACCTGATGGGAAGGTAATGATTGGGTCCGGATTGCCCAATCCCTCGTTCTCGTCCCTGCCTACCGCTCCCTCGCAAGAAGGCGACGAACCACGTCGAGCACCGAATCCTGATTTTCAAGATACGCATCTCCGGAAAGCGCCACCGGCACGTCCGGCGCGATGCCGAGACGCCCGTCCTACGGAACGGAGTGCTGCCAGTAGACGGTCGACAGGCCCGCCGTGAGCCCGCTGTACGGGAGCTCCACCGCAGACTCGTTGCCGTGCGTTTTGGGCTTCCCGCCGGTCGGCTCGCCCACGAATCTGGCGTCGGTGAGGCGGTCGAGGTCCATGGCGGACATGCGTTTGGGCGCCGATTGGATAAGAGACAGAGGCAAACCTTCAGCGCGAGGCCGTGGGTTGCTGGCGCAGTTCCCAGAGCACGTTGACGATTTTCCACTCGCCCTGCCACTTCGCCACCTGCAGGTAATCGACCCACCGCTGCGCATCGATCCGCACGCTTGCGGCGTCCTTGTAGATGTCCAGAATTCGAACCTCGGCACGCCGCTGGTCGTCGGGCGTGGGCGAACGCTGGCGGGTTCCCGTTATGAGCGCTCGGGCGTCCTGTCGGTTGAGGGAGTCGGCACCGGTCTTGGGGTGGGTGTAGACCATGCGCTTCTTCAGGGCCGGGTGCACAGCACGCTCCATCCGCTCGGCGTCGGCCGTGTAGTAGCCCTCAATGTAGTCGCGGGCGGCCTGTCGGACGGCCGCCGAATCGGCCTGCGTCTGGGCAACAGCAGTTGGCGTGAGGAGGAGCCCGCTCAAGAGAATCATCGACGCGAGAAGGAAGGGGCGACGGTTGGACATGGTCGAAACAGTTGATGCAGAGAACGGCGAGATCGTCTTGCGAAGCCCCAACGCCCCGCCTTTCCGAAGGATCGGGTCCATTCGACGGATCACAGCGCCGTGCGATGGACACCCGAGCCGTGCGGTCCGTCGAGACTCCAACAGATTTTGTGTATGAGGGTAGGGGCGGTCTCCTCACCTAGCCAGGATATCTCATGACGACACCGAAGAAGACGTCTTCCACCGACCCCACGGCGCCTCTCCGCTGGAGGAGCACTTGCGCCGCATCGCCAAGGAGACCGCCGGCCGATCCCTCGCGGAGAGGCTCGCCGACGGAGCGCCGCTGGCGGACCTGATCGGCCGTTTCGTCGAGATTGCGGTTCCCCGGGACCGCCAGGGCACGTTTGACGCGCAGATCGTGCCCAAGCACCGATCGGTGACCGCCGACGTGGAGGCGCGCGTGGTGGCGATGTACGCCCAAGGCATGACTACGCGGGAGATCCAGCGCCACGTCACCGAACTCTACCATTTCGAGGCTTCCGAGATGCTCGTCTCCCGCCTGGTCGAGCGCCTCGAACCGGAGCTTGCCGCCTGGCGCAGCCGCGAGCTGGAAGCGGTCTACCCGATCGTCTTTATCGACGCGGTGCATAGCAAGGTGCGCCACAGCACGGGCGCGCAGCGCGGCGTGCGCTCCACGGCACTCTACACGGTAAGCGCCTACAACGAGGCCGGCCAACACGTGGTGCTGGGCGTCTACGCCGGCAAAGAAGGCGAGCAGGCGGCCGAGTCGGCCTCGGTCTGGCACCAGGTGCTGCTCGACCTCGAAGATCGCGGGATCCAGGACCTGCTTGTTGTCACCTCCGACGGCCTGAGCGGCTTGGAGCCTGCGCTTCAGGCGGTGTTTCCGGAGGCGACGCACCTGCCCTGCGTGGTCCACCTGATGCGGCAGGCGCTGCGCCCGGTGCCGTATGCGCGGAAGCGGGTCGTCGCCCGGGAACTGAAGGCGATCTATCAGGCGCCGACTCCCGAGGCGGCTGAACGCGCCCTTCAAACCGCCGAAGACACCTTCGGCGCAGCGGTCGTCCAGGGCTTTCGGGCCGCGTGGCCGCGCCTGGCCCAGCTGTGGCGCTTCGGCGCGCCCCTGCGGCGGCTCGTCTACACCACCAATCCGATCGAAGGGATTCACCGACAACGGCGCAACGTGACCAAAAACCGAAGCGTGTTGCCGAGTGTCGATAGCGCGCTGCGCCTGGCCACGCTCGTGCTCCGCGACATTGACCGACGGAACCGCTCGAAGGGCACCCGTCCAGACTGGACCCGCATCGTCAGCGAACTGCATCTGGTCTTTCCGAACCGATTGCCCCGCGATTGGGGCCGTCGCTAATTCCCTCACCGGAGGCCACCTGTGCCTCATTCCACAAAATTCGTTGCCCCCCCTACGAAACACCCCCACGGATTATTCTAGGTGTGCCAACCGTCCGTCGCCGAAAAACCGAGGCGCCCCCTCGGCCCCCGTTGCCCTCCACCATCAAGTCCGACCCCCTACTCCCACCCTCGGCTCGTCGCACGACCGTCTCGCCTCGTCGATCTCCAGTTGCGTTCAGCGACAGACCACATAGATTGAACCGTGCACACTCGACGCCCCCTCCACCCAGCCTCCATTCACATGCGTCGCCTCGTCGGCCTCCTCCTCACCCTTACCGTTCTCGCCCCCACTGCCGCCCTCGCCCAGTCCGCCGCCGACCGTGCCGGCGTGCGCCAGGCCGCCACGAACTACGTCGATGCCCTCTACCGGGTCGACTCGATGCGCATCGTCCGCAGCGTGCACCCCGAGCTCGTCAAGTACGGCTACGACGCCCGCGACGGCGCGTACCGCGGCACGCCGATGAATTTCACGGAGCTCAAGCAGCTCGCCGCAACCTGGAACAAAGATCAGAAGCGCGTGGACCCGGACACGGCGACGAAGGAGGTCGTCGTGCTCGACGTACTCGACAAAACGGCCAGCGCCAAGATCGTGGCGCACTGGGGGATCGACTACATGCACCTCGCAAAGGTCGACGGCACGTGGATGATTCGTCAGATCCTCTGGCAGAGCCATCCCGCCGAGTAGTCAACCGACGGTGCTTTCTCCGTGTCTTCAACCGGGCGGCTGTCGGACCGCCGGACGTACGGCCTTTTCTCGCTACGCCCTCCTTCCCATGCCGATGTCTTCGCACTCCCCTTCGCACGACTCCTCGCCCTCCATGCGCGCTCTTTCCCGACCTGTGCCTATCGCTCTCTTTTGCACTGCCTGTCTTCTTGTTATTCTCGCAGGGGTCTGGGGACCCTCCGCCGCTGCTGCAGAACTTCGCGTCTCGGATGGCACCGTCGTTGTTGAAGACAGCACCGCCTTCGTCGAGTTCGACGTGTCGTGGCGGCTCTCATGGCGGAACGAGACAAATTGGGATGCCGCATGGCTCACCGTCAAGGCGCCGATCGGGCGCGGCGGTATTCCCCTGAAACTTGCCCCGCAAGGGCATCGCATGGTCGACACCCGAACGCCCGAGCAGCCGGGGGCCGCCTTCCGCGTGAGCCCTGACAGCCTCGGGACATTCGTATACCGCGAGACACCAACCGAGGGGCGTGGCACCAACGACTGGACGCTGCGCCTTCAACTGGTCCTCCCGTCCCGCGTCCAGCCCTCCGATCTGCCGACGTCCCTGCTCGTGCACGGTGTCGAGATGGTCTACGTCCCGGAAGGCCCGTTTGCCGTAGGCGACCCGCAGCGCCCGAAGGAAGCGCCGGTGAATGCCTTCTTTCAACAAACCGTCGATCCCACCGAGGCCCCGCCGTACCGAATTACCTCCAGCGAGGCCATTCCTGTGTGCGACGGTCCCGGATCGCTATGCTACCCGCGGCTTGACAATCCGTACGACAGCCTCCGCGTGGGCGACTTTCAAGGCCCGGTTCCGGCGTCCTACCCGAAGGGATATGACGCATTTTACCTCATGAAATACAAGGTTACGCAAGGGCAATACGCCGAATTCTTGTCCAGCCTTTCGGGAAATCAGGAGGCTGAGCGCGCAATCATGGGCGCCGCGAAGTATCGATACAACCGGGGAGCCATCCAAGCCGTGAGCGATCGGTATGTCGCCGGTCGTCCCGACCGGGCGTGCAACTATCTCTCGTGGGCCGATGCTGCCGCCTACGCCGACTGGGCCGCGCTGCGCCCGATGACCGAGTTGGAATACGAGAAAGCCGCGCGCGGCCCGACTGCTCCCGTTGCCGGCGAATTTGCCTGGGGCTCCACGCGCATTGCCCACGGCGACACGCTCTTTGCCGCCGACTCGACGATTGCCCAAACAGAGAACGGCACTGAGTTCGTGCGTGGCAACGCGCACTACACGCCTGCCGGCGTTAAATGGGAGGGTGGTTACAACCGCACCTTTACCGGCGGCGATGAAGGGCGCGGTCCGCTCCGCGTAGACATCTTTGAAACCCATGCGTACCGGACCGATGGCGCGAACCTGCCTGGTGGGTCTCTTCGCGAGGCCGGCGGGGCCGGATACTACGGCGCGCTGGGATTGAGCGGTGGCCCCTTCGATCGGGTCGTCACCGTGGGGGACACCACCGGACGGGCCTTCCGGGGCACTCACGGCGATGGACGCTTGAACTATCCGGCGTCGGCCAGCAATGGCGACTGGCCCTCAATGAACGGCGACGGACTCGGCCTGCGCGGCGGCACCTCTACCGACGGCCCCAATGAAATCCACACGGCCGTTCGAAACTGGGGCGACTACAACGCGCATTACCGCTCCCCAGGCATGAGTTTTCGCGCTGCTCGTACAGCCCCGTAGATAGAACTGGGTTTTCCCACGGCACTACCCTTCATCAGCACGTCCAGCCCCAATGCTTCAACGTCTGCTTCCCGGCTCGTCGCATGTCTGTCTCGTCTCGTCGACAACCGGTTGCGCCCCACAACAGAATGCTTACGATTGGACGGTGCTCTCTCCGTGCCTTCAGCCGGGCGGCCGGCAGACCGCCGGACGTACGGCCTTTTCTCGCTACGCCCTCCTCCCATGCCGATGTTAAATCGTACGCTTCTGTCGCTACTTCTCCTGCTTTGGGCCGCCCCGCTCGCCCTCCACGCCCAGTCCCCGACGGATCTCTCCGCGCTGAGCGACGAGTTCAACGACCCGACCGCGCTGTCCGAATGGACCCGGCTCGCCGAGGCGGAGGGCTGGACGGACAAGCTGAAAACCCTCGACGTGGACGCACCCGCGCCGGGCGCCCTCTACCTAGAGCCCTACCCGTCGGTCTGGTTCTATGATTACACCGCCCCGCTCCTCTTTAAAACGGTCGAAGGAAACTTCGTAGTCACCACCCGGATCGACGTATCCGGAGCCGACGGCACCATGCCGTCCACGACCTACTCGCTGGCCGGACTCATGGCCCGCCGCCCCCGCCCCGACGCCCCGTTCACAGCCGACTCGGCCTGGGCCAAGGACCGCGAGAACTACGTTTTCCTCGTCACCGGCACCACCGGCGAGCCGGGCGTACCCAAGATCGAAACGAAGAGCGCCGTCCGCAGCCAGCCGATCGTGAAGCACTATCCGCGTGAGACGAGCGGTTGGATCGAGCTGCGCCTCGTCCGCCTCAACCAGACCGTGATCGCCCTCTACCGCCGCCCCGAGGCCGACTGGCAGATCCACGAGCGCTTCTACCGCCCCGACCTTCCGTCCACGCTCCAGGTCGGCCTCATGGCCTACGGCGACTACGCCACCGTCCGTGAGCAGACGTGGTACGACCCGTGGGCCTACAACACGTCGGTCCTCCGCAACGCCGACGCGGACATGCAGGTCACGGCCGATTACGTCCGCTTCCGGCGCCCCCAACTCTCCGACGAGGCGACCACCTTCGTCTCCGAGCGCAATCTACACTGGGACGACTACCGAATCTCGAACGAGAAACTGGTGGCCCTCTGCCCCTTCCTTCTCGACTAGCGCGCTGCTCTTTCCCGTCTCCGTTTCTCCCCATGCCCACCGCCGCTCCGCACTTCCTCTCCGTTCTCGCATCGCTCCTCCTGCTCGTGCTGCCCGCCCACGGCCAGGACGGCGAGTTGCCGTTCGCCCCCGACTCGATCTACCACCGCTACGCCTCCACGAGCGAACAAATGCTGGGCGGACAGGCCATCCCCACACGCCTCTCCGCGGCGGAGTGGCGCGCCGACCTCGATACTCTCGCGGCGGCGATCCGACGCCGAATTCCCTACGCCGACGCCGCAACGGGCCCTCGCCACCTCACCCAGCGGCTCGACTCGCTGAAACGGGCCGTCGGCGGTCAAACCCGCGACCAGCGCATCCTGTCGGTCCTCCGCCTCGCGAACTTGTCCGCAGCCGGAACGGGGCACACCGGCGTCCGCATCGGCCAACGCGCGATTGGGTGGCGGGCCCTCCCTCTCTGGCCGTACACGTTCGCCGACGGGGTCTACATCATGTCCGCGGCCAACCCCGACCTGATCGGGCAGGAACTCCTCGCCATCGGCGGTACCCCTATCGACTCGGTGTACGCCGCCGTCGCCCCGTACGTCAGCGCCGACAACCGAACGCATCGGCGCCATCAGCCCGTGCTCTTCCGGTACGCCAACCCCCTCAAGGCCCTCGGCATCGTCGAAACCATCGACTCCATCGCGGTCCGCGTCCGTCCCCCGAACGGCCCCGCCCGAACCGTTCACGTCTCCTCCCTGCGCCCGGACTCCCCCGCGTACGTCCGGTTTGTCACCTCGCCAGACACCCGTCCCGTGGTGCCCCCCGAGCGCACCTGGTCCCCGGCCTCGGTCCTGCAAAAATTCGACCCGACCGACAACGTCCGGCCCTATAAGATCTCGTACGACGACGCCACGGACTTGCTCGTGCTCGAACTGAACGCCGTCCTCAACGAGTCGGACATCGGGGTCAGCGACCTCTCGTTCGCCGACCTCGCAGACAGCCTTCGGACGATCGTCGATACGCGCCCACTCGACAAGATGGTGATTGACCTCCGGACCAACAGCGGCGGCAACGCGACGCTCATCGAGCCGCTCGTGGATCTCCTTAGCACCCACCCAAAGATCGACCGGCGGGGCACGCTCTATACCCTCATCGCCCCGACCACATACTCGGCGGCCGGCCTTCTCGCGATGGAGCTGGAGCGGCGCACCAAGACCCTCTTCGCGGGCGGGCCGAGCGGCTTTGCCCCCAACATCTGGGGGGAGACCGCACCCGCCCTGCTCCCCAACTCGAAGATCACCGTGAACCTGTCGTATGCCTACTATGAGGGCGGCCTGCCGGGCGACCCGCGCACGCACCTGACCGCGGATCTGCCCGTACCGCTGACGATGGAGCAGCACGCCGAGAACGTCGACGCGGCGATGATTGCCGTCAAACAGCACGACCCGCCGCCCCGCCCCACAACCTCCCTGTCGCCCGCGGACCGGCGGTGGTTCACCGGGACGTACCGGCTTTCTCCCATACACGTCGCCCACATCCGGAGCACCCAGACGGGCCTTCGGCTCCGAATTGACGCGGAGGGCCCGGAGCCCTTCCTGACATCGGACCTGCACCCGCTGTCGACGACCCGCCTCGCGACGGACATCCGCGACGCAGTTCTGGAGCGACGGCCGGGCGTGGAGGGGCTTCGCCTCGTGTGGAAAGACACGACCTACGCACTGTCCCCCGCCGACGCGGCGGCAAAAACGCCGCACCAGCACCTGCGGGCCGGTCATTTCGATCAAGGCGCCGCGGCCCTGCGCGCGGCCCGGGCGGCAGGCGTGAAGCTCGGCACCGACCTCGTGGAGTACCCCTTCACGTCTCGCGTGGCGGCCCTGCTCCAGCAGGACCAACCAGAGACGGCCCTCCGCTACGCGACGCTCGCGGTCGATTTCGTGCCGATGTCGTGGCGGGCCCAGGCCTATCTGGCCAACACCCAGAAGGCAGCCGGCTGCCCCGAAGCCGCCGTTCGTGCCTTTCGGCGGGTTCTGGCGCTCGACCCGACCCTTCCCCTGGCCGACGCGGTGCGGCAGGAAATCCGTGCGCTGGAGAAGCAACACAACAATGCGACACGGTGAGCATGTCTCTCCGCGACGAGGAGCTCTCCCTATATCCTCGGGGCTCGAAATCGCGTCGTCCGGTTCCGAAACGGCTTACCGCATAATCCGCACGCATCATCGATTCTTGCTTGCGGATCTGGTCCGGAGACAAGATGCTGCGTACGGCTTTCGGCGCCTTCTACCGTGCCTGGCCGTTACTCCTTCTACTCAACACGCTTCTCCCATGCCCCACCGACCTCTACGCCGCGTTCGCGCCCGGATCATCTTCGTTCTTCTTGCCCTCCTCCTCTCCACAACACTTGCCCTGCTGCCGGGCAGCCACGCCCAGTCGCCGGACGCCCGCGTGATTCGCGCCGACCTGGCCGTTTCCGACGACGGAGCCACCGTTGCCACCAGCACGGGCACCGGCACGCTCCTCCTGTGGAATGCCAGCACCTGGACGCTCATCCGCCAACACACCGCCGACGGCTCGCAGGTCTTCGGCTTCGACTTTACGTCCGACGGACGCTACGTCGCGTTTGGCACCAAAAATGGGCGCCTCGCTGTGCTGGACGTGTCTACCGGACGCATCGTCTTCGCGACGCAGGACCGCGACGGCAGCGTGAACGCGACCCGCTTCGGCCCCGACGACCGCCTCTTCGCCGCCGGGCAGGGGCGCTGGCTCACCAGCTACAACTGGCGCTCCGGGGATACCCTACAGCGATACGATCTCGGCCGCGAGGTCATGCCCGACGGTCGCCGCCTCGTCGTGGAGGATTTCGAGGTGGTGCCGGAGCGGGGCTGGCTCTTTATCGCCCGCTTCGACCAGCAGGCGCGACTTATGGACATTGCAAGCGGCGAGGTAGTCCAGACGTGGCGAAACAAGCGCCGACCACGCGACGGCGGGCGCAACGTGAAAGACGTAGAGGTGCTGCCCGACGGTCGTACCGGCTTTTTCGCGGGCGTGGGGGGCGACGTAGTAGCCGTGGATCTTTTGTCTGGCGCCCGCCTGGACTCGGTACGCGCCCACCCAGACTTCGTCTCCGACCTAGAGCTGAGCGCGAACGGGGATCTGCTCGCCGCGAACGACCTGGACGGCAACACGACGCTCATCAGCACCGACACGCGCTTCATCGTGCGGCGGTCCTCGCAGGACGGAAGCTTCCAGAGCGGACGGCTTCTGTTCGCCGCGGCGTTCCGCCCCGGCACCGACGAACTCATCACCGGCGGCATCCGGATGCCGATTGTCGTGTGGAACACGACGACCGGCGAGCGTCGACGCACAATTGCCTCTCTTCCATAACCTCTCTTCCCCCAACCCAAGCACCGATGAACATTTTCCCAAACACGGTTTCTTTCATCTTCCTAACCTGCTGGATCGGTGTAGTCCCCGTTCAAGCCCAGCCCACTGCTGCCGTTCTCTCTTCCGTTACGCCATCCCTCCCCGACACACTCCGGACCGACCAGATTAAAGAGGAAAACGGATTCACAGTCGTTCGGTCGACCGGAGCGCCCTTCACGGGAACCGTTGCCGACGGGTACGAGAGCTGGGCGAAGAAACTTCGGCGATCGGTAGTGGACGGACTTCCGGAGGGCCTGTGGATGGAGTGGTACGAGAACGGCGTGCCCCGCTACCAGGCGACGTGGCGGCGAGGCCGGGGCGAGGGCCTCTGGACGTACTACCACGAAAACGGCGAGATACGCGAGCGGGTGACGGTGACCGGCGACGTGTATGATGGGCTCGCAGAGGGGTGGCACGCTAGTGGCGCGAAGGCCTTCGAGGGCCACTACCGAAACGGAAACAAGGACGGGCGGTGGCGACGCTGGGACGAGCGCGGTCTCTTAGCGACCGTCAAGGTCTACCGCGACGGTACTGTACTGCACGTTGAGAAAGTGTAGCCGTTCATTCTCCTGCTCTGATGCGTCCAAGGTTCGACCCCATCCTCCGTTTACTCGATCCTTTCTTCCTTCCATGCGTCGCTGTCTCCTCTTCCCCGTCCTTCTGTTCTCTCTCGTCTCGTCTGGACTTCCGCCTCTCGCCGCCGCTCAAATCGACGGCAGCGTTGCCCGCGACACGACGTGGCAGGTGTTCGAAGCGGACGTCATTTCGCTACCCGACATTCGCGAGACCTCCCCGTCCGTCACGGCCGACGGGCAGACGATGGTCTTCGCCCGCACCAAGAACTGGAAAGACAAGGTGCCCTACGTCGCCACTCGCTCCGGCGATCGCTGGAACGTCCGGAAGGCCCCGTTCGCCGACACGCTGTACAACCTCGCGATTGCGCCGGACGGGCAGTCCGTCTTCTTCAAGAAGGACGAGATGCAGGACGGCGAAGAGGTCAGCCGCGCCTACCGCGTGAATCGGACCGAGGACGGATGGAGCACACCGCAGAATCTGCCGGCCCTCTTCAACACCAACGCGGGATACTTCTGCCCGATGGCCGACGGGACGCTTTACTTTTTCGGCCGCATCGGGGACCGGAACGGCATCTACCGCACCGAGCCGGACGGAAACGGAGGCTACACGGAACCGACGTGGGTGAGCGACGCCGTGAGCCCCGATAGCACCACTTCCTTCGACGTGCTCATGCACCCAGACGAAGATCGTCTCGTCATCACCCGCGCCGGCATACTGAATGACCGGGCGGATGACCTCAGTCCGCGCGGGTTCTACTTCTACCGGAAGACCGCGAAAGGATGGCAGGAGGACCGGCGTCTCGATCTACCGTATGGCTGGGGCGCCACCGTGCTGCCCGACGGAGGATTCCTCTTTGTCGATGCGGGTGACCTGCAGTGGGTGCCGCTCACCACGATCGGCATCGACTGGTGACACATTCGAAACAACTGGCCGAAACTTCCACCTGATGGAATCGGCCGGCCCCCTTAAAGCATACAATATTCTCACGTTATTGCCTCCCTAGACCCGCGACCGGATGTCGTTCTCCTCTCGCTCGTTTCCGTCGTTCTGGACGCTTCACCTCTGCGGGTGGGCGATCCTCGGCCTGTCGATGTGGGCCGGCGTGCTGAGCCACGTTGACGATTCGGGCCGCGCCTTTGTCGGAAAGATGACGTTCGCCGTCCTGGGAGGCACACTCACGCTTCTTCTGCGGCCCCTCTATCACCGTCTCCACAAGCGCGAGGTGTCGATCGTCCTCCTAATCGTCATAAGCGCTGTCTTCTCCTACGCCCTCAGCGTGGGTTGGACGATTCTCTATAAGGGAAGCGTCAATCTGCTCTGGGAGTGGGTCGACGGCGAGCCCCTCACAATTCCGGGCTTTTCCTACCTCATCAGCGGTGCGCTCTTCTACACGTTCATCCCTATGGCATGGAGCGTGCTCTACTTCGGAGTCAAGTACTACCAGGATGTCCAGGACGAGCGCGAGCGGGTTCTCGCGGCCGAGGGACTGGCACATCAGGCCCAGCTGCAGGCTCTCCGCTATCAGCTCAACCCCCACTTCCTCTTCAACACCCTCAACGCCATCTCTACACTTATCGTGGAGCGCCACAACCGCGAGGCCGAGCGTATGGTGGCGCGACTCAGTGACTTTCTCCGCGTGACTCTCGAAGCGGAGTCGACCGTGGAAGTGCCGCTCGCCGACGAACTCGACTTCGCCCGCCGATACCTCGACATCGAGAAAATTCGCTTCGGTGATCGGCTTATGATTCAGGAAGACGTGGAGCCGGCTACCCTCTCGGCTCTCGTACCACCGCTCCTGCTCCAGCCTCTCGTGGAGAACGCTGTGCGGCACGGCATCATGCCGCACGAGGAAGGCGGCACCCTGTTGTTCGAGGCGCGACAGGTGGGCGAGCGATTGCTCCTCCGCGTGGCCGACAACGGCCCCGGTCCGCCCAACGAGACCGATCGGGAGGGCACCGGCATCGGCCTCTCTAACACAAAAGCCCGTCTCGGTGCCCTGTATGGCGATGACTACGACCTACATCTGCAACGGGCCGACGGGGGCGGGTGCGTAGTTCGCATCGAGATGCCCTTTCGTCGCGCCGCCGACGCATCGCCCATCGTACCAGAGTCGGACGCGGCCGACCTCAATGTGCCCTTCCCTTCTACCGCCTCCGTCTCCACCTACGCCCCATGACGCCGCTCTCCGCAGTACGAACGCCCGCCCATCCAGTGACTGCCGACCGCACGCTTTCTGCCTGCATCGTGGACGACGAGGAACTGGCTCGCCGGGGGGTGCGCTCCCGCCTCTCGTCGCACGCTGACATCACGGTGACTGCCGAGTGCACCAGCGGTCGGGAGGCCGTTGAGGCCCTCCGCACAAAGGATCTCGACCTCGTCTTTCTTGACGTGCAGATGCCTGGGCTCGACGGGTTTGACGTGATCGAGGCCGTGGGTCCCGATGCCATGCCCGTCACCATCTTCGTCACCGCCTACGACGAGTATGCTCTCCGCGCCTTCGACGTGCACGCACTCGATTACCTCCTGAAACCCCTCGACGAGGAGCGCTTCGCCGAAGCCCTCGACCACGCCCGCTCCCGAATCGCGGAGCAGGCGGCCGGGGAGTTTGGCGAACGCCTCGCCGCACTCGTGTCGAAGACCGATCCGGAAGAGGCGGATGAAGGTCCCACCGACCGCTTCGTCGTCAAGTCCGGGGGACGCGTGACGTTCGTGAAGGCGGCGAACGTCCAATGGGTGGAGGCGGCGGGGGACTACGTGCAGCTTCACACTGACGAAAACAAGCACCTCCTCCGTAAGACGATGAAGGAGATGGAGGCGGCACTCGACCCCGATCAGTTCCTCCGCATCCACCGCTCGACGATCGTCAACGTCGACTACCTTCAGGAAATGCGGCCATATGGCTCCAACAACGAGTACACCGTTGTTCTAAAGGACGGTACCAGACGCAAGCTCAGCCGCACCTACCGCGGCGAGGTGGATGAATTCTTCGACGGGGCGCTCTGATCCAATCTCGGCGTGCGGTTCTGGTATCGTAAAACTTCATTGACTTGATGGGCGGCGGATGGAGTCTGCCCCATCCCGCCCAGCCCCCGCTCATCGTCGCAACGACTCAATTCCGGGGCTTGTAGTCGCCTACACAAATGAGTGCAGGAGAGCAGAACTTTCCCCTTTCCACTTTCCTACTCAAGATACAGCGCCGCGATCTCCGTCGTGGGGGTCACCACGTCGAAGCCAGCGCGGTTGGTGAGGAGGATCACCGTGAGATCGTCGTCCGGGTAGTGCATGAGCGCGGCCTTCCCCCCGCCCGAATGCCACACGCGCCGACGGCCGTCCTGCGTGTCCACCGTCCACCCAATGCCGTAGCCTTCGATGGCATCGATCGTCGACTCGTCGAACGGCACCGAGGTCCACATCTGCTCGCGACTCTCTTCCGCCAGCAGTTCTCCAGCGGAGAGGGCCTGAGCAAAGCGCGCCAGGTCCCCGGCCGTGCTGAACAGCCCCGCCGCCGTGGGGATGTAGTACTCGTACGCCTCCGCGAAGTCGAAGGCCTCGTACTCCTCGCGGTACGGCGTGGCGAGGCGGCTCGAATCGGGCGCCGGCTGCCCGACGAAGAACGTGCTTTCCATCCCGGCGGGTGCGAAGATCCGGTCCTGTGCGAAGGACTCCCACGATTGCCCCGACACCCGCTGGATGACGCGCCGCACAATCTCAAAGCCGGTCTGATTGTAGCGCCAGGTCGTCGTGGACGTGTCCTGGAGCGGCTTCTGTTGCACGGCCTGCCACGCCTCCGTCATCATAGCGCCTGCGACGAGGTCGCCGGTCTGCGGGTCGATGAGCGACGGCAGGCCCGAGGTGTGCGACATCGCCTGTCGGATCGTCACGCCGCGCCACGCGTCCGGGAGCTCGGGGAGGTGCATGTGCACCGAATCGTCGAGCGCCAGTTGCCTCTCCTCCACCATCATCATCACGGCGGTCCCGGCAAAAATTTTGGTGGCCGAGGCCAGTTGGAAGATCGTGGCGTCCGTCACCGGGCGCTCGCTCGCCCGATCGGCCACACCGGAGTTGAACTGCTGTACGACCTCGCCGTCCTGCACGACGGCGACCGACGCGCCGGGCACGTCACTCTCGCTCCTCGCCTGGTTGACGATCGACGCGATCACGTCGGCCCGCTCCTCAGACGTTTCCGGCGGCGAGCACGCCCCGACGAGCAAGGTGAGAAGGAGAAGGAGGGCAGTCGAGAAAAAACGAAGCATGATGGTCGGAATGAAAGCAGAAAAGCCGGAATACACGGTGGTAGGTCAGGGGCGGAGCTTTTCGAGCATCCGCCTGGCATTGTCGTTGTCGGGGTTGAGGTCGAGCGATTTCTCGTAGTTCCGAATGGCCTTTTCGCGCTCGCCAGCTCGCATGTAGGCCTCGCCCAGACTGTCATAGGCGTTCCACGCGTCGGGATGCACGTCCACGTTCCAGCGAAACACCTCGATGGCGTGGTGAACGTTCCGGTGCTCCAGCAAGCGGTATCCGAGCACGTAGAACTCGTTCTCGTCAACGTAAATCGCCTCGGGATTCGCCTTGATCTGGGCGCGCACCTGGGCGATGGCGGCCGTGGCGGTGGTATCGTGGAAGGCCGCCGCCGCGAGGGCCGTAGCAGACTCCTGACAGAAGCGGTCGAACGACACGCCGTAGTCGGCCTTCACCCAGGCGCAGTGTGCGCCACGGGTGACCATGAAGCCGTACGGGTCGGCGTTAGTGATCACGACGAGGCCGTTTCCGGTTTCAGGATCGATGTGAACGCGACTCATCCAGCCGAGATTCCAGCCGCTGTGGCCCCAGAGCTCCGTTCCGTCCGGTAGCGTCTCCGCTTCGTAGCTGACCCCAAATTTCCCCTGGTTCACCGTTAGCATCGAGTCAATCGTGCTGGGCGACAGCACGCTCCGTCCCCGCGGGGCCGACGGGCCGTCAACCGCCGCGGCGAGCCACTGCCCCAGGTCCCGGGCCGTCGTGTTCAAGTTTCCCCATGCGTCGCCCGTGAACCGGCGGATCGGGGCCGTGTCGCTCCACAGGTTGTGGGGGGTTGCGGCATGCTGCCGGATGGTGTCCGGCCAGCCGAACGCGCTTCGGTGCATGCCGAGAGGGACGAGCACCGCCTCACGCATGTACGTCGGGAACGCCTGTCCGGTCACGTCTTCAATCATCACCTCGAGCACGCCGAATGCAGCGCCGGAATAGCCAAGCTTCGATCCAGGCGCGCGAACAACGTGGATCTTGTGCAGCATGCCGCTGCCGGGAGGCGGCAAGGCGTCGCCCTTCAGGGCCGCGACGAGATCGGGCACGTCATTTCCTGGGAGGTATCCTGGGTGAGAGCCGCGAACTAGGCCC
>NZ_DAXETW010000174.1:0-7534 GCF_051155795.1 Longibacter sp. | reverse complement strand
CGTCCGTCAGGTCGGCGTGCCGGCTCTGCCGCCGAATCCGGTCCTCGCGGGCATGGTACAACCCGATGGACGCCGCAACCGACACATTGAAGCTCTCCGTGAAACCGTCGAGCGGTATCACGACCGCCTCATCCGCCCGTTCGAGCATGGCGTCGCTCACCCCCTCGAGCTCGTTCCCGACCACGAGAGCGGTGGGTTCGGTGAAGTCGACGTCCCGGATCGAGCGTGCATCCTCGCGGAGCGCGGTCACGATCACGCGATAGCCGCTTTCGTGCATGGCGCCGACAAAGGCCTCGGCATCCGGCCACTGCCACACATCGAGCCAGTGCTGCGCGCCCTGCGTCGTCCGCTTGGAGTGCTTGTAGCGTTTCTCGTTGGCTCCTTTCACGACGTGCACATCCTGATAGCCGAGCGCCTCCGCGCTTCGCATCACCGCGCTCACGTTCCCGGTATTGACCAGCCCCTCGACCACCGGTAAAACGGTCCGAGTCCGCCGCTGCACAACGTCACGGATGCGCCGGAGTCGACGCTTCGTCATGAACGGAGCGAGCAGCTCGATAATTCGGGACGGAGAGAGAACGCGATCCGCGACGTGAAACGGGTTTTCACGATGCGGAGGCCGACCGCCAGCGTCCAGCAGTTGCTGCATGGCGCGCCCCGGGTCCACGTCATTCCGGTCGCGACCGTCAAACGGCAATGAGGTGTCCGGCATGTCGGCGGAACGGTCGGACGCGGAGTCCGGCGTTGCATCGGTGGGCATAAACGGTCGTTCTTAAAGGAGAGAGCCAGGTCGGCCGCTAACTACAATGACATCCATGTCTACGCGGGGAGTGCCGTCAGATGATCCGGTTCCGGCACCACCGGCCCGGGCCGGACGGCTGGCCCACAGGTCGGATGGAACCGCCGTTACATGATTCTCCGGTCACGAGGCGATCCTGGCTCCACGGTTCCGGTTGGACGAATCAGATACCTCTCTCTTCTCCCTTCCCTACCAACATCCAACCTGTCTATGGACCTTCATGATCGCGTAGCCGTCGTCACCGGCGCAAGCAGCGGCATCGGCCGGCAATTCAGCCGGGACCTCATCGAACGTGGCGCCACCGTATTCGGACTGGCGCGCCGGATGAATGTCCTGGAGGAGATTCGGGACAATCTCGGAGACGCTTTCCACCCGGTGACGTGCGACGTCCGAGCGGAAGAATCCGTGTCGACCGCCTTCGATGCGGTGCTTGATGCAGCAGGCCAGATCGACGTGCTCATCAATAATGCCGGACTCGGCATCTTCGGATCCATCGACGACTACTCGACGGATGACTGGGACACGCTGATGGAGACCAACGTTCGCGGCGTTTTCCTGTGCACCCGCGCGGCTGTGCCGACGATGAAAAAGCAAAACGAGGAAAGCGGGTTCGGCGGCCACATCGTAAACATCGCGTCGATCGCCGGACTGCTCGGCAACCCAAACATCGGCGCCTACAACGCCAGCAAGTTCGGGGTGCGGGGCTTCAGTAAGTCGATGATGAAGGAGTTGCGGGACGACGGGATCAAGGTCACGTGCGTTTACCCGGGCTCAATCGAAACAGACTTCTTCGACGTCGCGGGTGCGGACATGACGGACCATCCGATGAAGCCGGAAGATGTGTCTTCGACTGTCCTCCACGTCGTGGAGGGACCGGACAACTATCTGATTTCCGAGGTGGTCATGCGTCCGCTTCGGCCGCGCGGATAAAGCGGTCGGACGACCCGGGCGCCTCCGTCAGCCAGCAGAAGGATGCGTTTGGGCGGCCACGCACCTGCATGGTAGGTCTTACGACGCAAATACCGACGTCCACTCGCTGTGTCCCTCATCGGCCTCGTCGTCCGCGACGGGGCCATTTTCCTTTCCGGGTGCCCGGTCCGTGGGCTCAGGACTCGGGACGGGATCCGAATCGGGCTGGCTCGAGGTGGGCGGGCTCGGTGTAGAGGCCGCCTCGGGCGTCGGTTCGGGGTCGGCGTCCGGCCCGGCGGGTTTCATCTCTTTCTCCTCCGCCTGCTTCTCCTTCACGCTCTGCGCCTTCTGCTTCTTCGACGCCTTCTGCTTCTTTTTCTTCGAGGTATCCGACGGGGCGGCCCCGCGCGATACCGCAGAAATGAAGTGCCGCGTGCGCGGCTCCGTAAGCATCTCGATCGCCTCCATGAGGTTGTTCGGCTGCATCGGGTAGCGTCGCTCCCGGCCCGAGTGGAGGTCGACCGTGCGGCGAGGGGCGGGAAAGACGTACTGCCACATCCACGCGGACCCGGCGCCCGGGAACTGATCCCGGATGGACGACGGAAGGTCCACGCTACCGTGCCCCTCTTCCAGGTCCCGCTGGTGCATTTCATGGACGCGCTTGAGGTGGCGCTCCAGGGCAACGGTTAGTTCGCTCGACAGCGTCACGAACCGGTCGCTACACCCCTGCGCATCAGAGACGGTAATTTGTCCCCGGTTAAGGTCAACATCACCGACGCGTAGACGCAAGGCTTCGGTGAGATCGAGCTCCGTGTGGAAGACGATTCGTGCGAGCAGTTTCTCCGGTCCCGAGAGCTGGCTCAGGATCCGCTGGCGCTCCTCGCGGCTCAGCATTGAGAGGCGCCCGTGCACCTCACTTACACTCTGCTTTAAGACGCACTCGTGAAAAAAGACCAGCGCCTCGGCGGCCTGCTGCCGCATACGGTCGTCAATCCCTTTTTTCTCCGATAGCCGATCCAGAAACCGGTTGATGTGCGGCGGCTCCGGCTCCCCGAGGTCGTTCGCATCCACATACCGCAGATAGCCCATGATCCACAGGCTGTAGATCTGCTTCTGTCGCTTGTCCAGATCCGGAAAGTCGCTGAGCATGCGCGCGACTTTCAGGAGGCGTCCCGCCTCACCGGCGGGAGGAGCCGACCGTGACGATACGAGTCCACTCATAGAAGTACGAAGGGTTCTGCCCCGATCACGGATGAGAGAGTCGACGGGCCTGTCCCGCGCATCGAGCGTGTGAACGCGAGCCTCGAAGAACTGCGCGCAGGATTTGTTCGGCCATTTGATGTAGAGATAACTGCATCTCGGACACAATCGCAATTGTGTGCAACGCCGATACCCGGGATTTCTGTTCGTGTAACACGAACGTATCGCCATCAACTTAATGTCAATACGCGATTCCTGCAAGAGTCAGACCATGTCCCCCGTTTTCGGGGGATGCATCCACGACTCGTAGTGCAGTTGCGATCACCGCGCCGCCTCCCCTATACTCTAGAGCGTCTGCATCTGCGCTCTCGCATCCTTTTGAACCGATCGTAATCCGGTATGGACCGCCGCGACTTCACTCGAACCGCTATCCTTGGTGCGCTCGGCGCCGGTGCTCTCACCGCCTGCGGCGACAACGCCGGGGACGAAGCGGCCTCCCCGTCCGAGGACGCGGCCGGAGGACCGAACGTGATCACCGGCCCGTCCGTGCGCTGGCGCCTCGCCTCCAGTTTCAGCCGCTCGCTCGACACGATTTACGGCGCCGCTGAATTTCTGGCCGAACGCGTCGGCGAGCTGACCGAGGGCAAGTTCGACATCCGATGCTACCCCGGCGGCGAACTCATCCCCTCGCTCGAAGTGCTCAGCAACGTGCAGACGGGGACGGTACAGATGGGCCACGCGGCAAGCTACTACTTCATCGGGAAAAACCCGGCCCTCGCGTTCGACGCTACGGTCCCCTTCGGCCTCACCGCCCGGCAGTACAACGCCTGGCTCTATCACGGCGGCGGGATGGACCTGATGCGCGACCTGTTTTCGGACTTCAACGTCATCAACTTTCCGGGCGGCAACACGGGAATGCAAATGGGCGGCTGGTTCCGCGTGGCCGTCGACGCACTGTCGGACCTGAATGGGCTCAAGATGCGGATCCCCGGCCTCGGCGGACAGGTGATGAACGAGATGGGCGTGAACACGCAGGTGTATCCGAGCGGGGAAATCTATCCCGCTCTGGAACGCGGCGCCATCGACGCCGCCGAATGGGTCGGCCCCTATGACGATGAAAAGCTGGGCTTCCACGAGGTTGCACCGTACTACTACTATCCGGGCTGGTGGGAGCCGGGACCCGCGCTTACGTTCTACGTCAACCGCGAGTCCTACGACGACCTGCCCTCCACCTACCAACACGCCATCGAGGTCGCCGCGTCGGAAGCCAACGTCAACATGCTGGCCGCATACGACCACAAGAACCCGGCGGCGCTGCAGCGACTGCTGGACCAGGGGACGGAGCTGCGCCGCTTCCCGGATGAGGTAATGTCACGCGCTCAGGAGGTGACGCGCCAGCTCCTCGAGGACGAGGCCGCCCAGAACGAGCAATACCGTACAATCTACGAATCGTACAAGGCCGCCCGCGCAGACAGCTACCGGTGGTTCGGTACGGCCGAACGTGCCTACGCGGACTTCGCCTTCGGTGCCGGCGCGTAAACCGACCGGTTTCGCCTCCTTTCTCTGACTCGACGCACTCGTGCGCTCCTCGCTTCGCGATCGGCTCTACATCATCATCTTCAAGTCGGACACCCCGGCCGGGAAGCTGTTCGACGTCGTGCTGATCGGCGCGATCATAGCCAGTGTCGTAGCGGTCATGCTGGAGACGATGGAGGCCGTGCGGGTCGGCTACGCGGCCGAACTCTATGCCCTGGAGTGGGGATTCACCATCCTCTTTTCGATCGAGTACGGCCTGCGCCTCTACTGTGCCCGGGACTGGCGACGCTACGCCACGAGCTTCTACGGCGTCATCGACCTGCTGGCGATTCTGCCGACGTACGTCAGCCTGTTCTTCCCCGGCGCACAGTATTTCCTGGTCGTGCGCCTGATCCGAACGCTCCGCGTCTTCCGGGTTCTGAAGCTGGCCGAATACCTCGCCGAAGCCGATACGCTCGCCCGGGCCATGCGCGCCAGCCGTCGAAAGATCTCCGTCTTTCTCCTGGCCGTGGTGACGCTCATCGTCATCCTCGGGTCACTCATGTACCTGATCGAGGGCCCGAAGAACGGCTTCACGTCGATTCCAACCAGCATGTACTGGGCCGTCGTCACACTCACCACCGTCGGCTACGGCGACATCTCGCCACAGACCACGCCCGGCCGCTTTCTCTCCGCCGTCGTGATGATCATCGGATACGCCATCATCGCCGTCCCGACCGGGATCGTGACGGCCGAACTTACGCGCCGTCGCGACCACCGCCCCCGCCGCTGCCCCGACTGCGGCTCGCCCGGACACGATGAGAACGCGGACTTCTGCAAATTTTGCGGCAGCAAATTATCCCCCGAACTCGCCGGCTGACGACACCCGACCGGCACATTTCCGCCTCGACTGCACGTTTCTCGACCTGTCCGCATGCACCTGCAGCCCGTCTACGACCTGTTTCAGCAAAACCTGTTCGACGTCGCCTCGTCGGAGAGCCTTTTCAACCTCTACAGAGACCGGGTGAATCACCTCGACGTCAACGACGCTGCCTCCATCCGACAGGAGAACCTGCGCGCCTACCTCGCTGCCTACGATAAGGCGCCGCCCCTCTTCCTCCTCGCCGAGGCGCCTGGGCCATGGGGGTGCCGCTTCTCCGGCGTGCCCATCACCGCCGAGGCGCAGCTTGTCGACCCGGACTTTCCGATCGATGGCGCACCTACGAGCCGGGAAAAGGAGCCGCACACCGAGTACAGCGCCGGGATTTTCTGGCGCGTCCTGCAGCCCGTCTTCCCCCACTTCTTCGTGTGGAATAGCGTCCCGCTACACCCGCACGATCCAGGCGAACCGTTGTCGATCCGCAATCCGCGGCGAACCGAGGTCCGAACCTGGGAGCGCCTCACGAGCAATCTCCTCGACCTTCTCCAACCCGAGCGCATCGTCGGGATCGGACGGAAGGCCGAACGCGCCGTCAAGGAGATCGGCGTCGACGTGACATACGTGCGGCATCCGTCCCAGGGCGGGGCAACCAAGTTTACCCACGGCATCGCCGACATCGTCGACCAACTCGGACTGCCGGCGGCCAACCGCGCCCGGTAGACGCGCACACGCCGGTTCGAGCGGGAAATCACCTGCCGCGCCCGGGCAACCATCCGGTCCGGACTAAAACTGGACCTTTTGAATCGTAGCGTGGCGTTCATTCACCTCCTTCAACGCAGCGGACCCGTACCACGGATGGAGATCCATGGTGAGACGCCCGGATTGAACGGCCGGGTCCGTCTCTGTTAGCGCTCGAGCCTCGTCGACGCTATCAACGTCGAAGATGTAGATGCCCCGCATCGCTCCGTCGTCCATAAACGGACCGGCCAGAACGAGTGTGCCTTCCTCGGCCATCCGGCGAATGTTCTGTAGATGGGCGCGCTGGATTTCCGCGGCCTCTTCCTTCGAGTGACCTCGATTCGGTCCCGTCCGGAGAATCGCGATCACGTAGCGGTGCATGCCGTAATCGTCTGCGCCCAGTTCCGCGGCCCGCGTCGAATCGTACGCCGGCGCATCCTGCGCCATGACGGACGAGGGGCTTGCAGCGAACATCAGAAGCGCGGTGAGCACGGCCACCACCAGAGGATATGGATGCATCGGGATCTATCGGGGCGTGTGGAATGGGAATCAAACAGAAACCGGTTGATGACTGCGCACTACGCATCCGGCTTTTTCACCACGATGAAGTGCTGCCGCGGAAGCATGTCGAGCGTTTTCACCCAGTCCAATCCGACGGCACTCATTTCCTTGCGGACCTGCGCCTCGCTCATTTTGTGAAGCGGCTTGATGGGGACGGACGGATCTTCTTTCCGGTACTCGACCAGCACGACGCGCCCGCCGGGCCGGAGGCTCTCCCGAAGCGACGTCATCATCTCGCGCGGATACGCAAACTCGTGGTAGGCGTCGACCATGACCGCGACATCGATCGTATCGGGCGGGAGGGAAGGGTCCTTTTCCGTGCCGCGAACAAGGGTCACGTTGTCGATCTGTTGCCTGTCGATCCGCCGGCGCATGATGTCGAGCATCTCGGGTTGGATGTCCACGGCGAATACGCGTCCGTTCGGAACCCGCGGCGCGATGCGAAAGGTAAAGTAGCCGGTCCCGGCCCCGATGTCGGCCACGACGTCGCTCGGGGCAAGCTGCAGGCTGTCGACCACCTGACCGGGTCGTTCGTCGGTTTCACGGCTGTCGCGCTCAAGCCAACCGGCGCCCCGATGGCCCATGATCTTCGAGATCTCCCGGCCCATGTACACTTTGCCGATCCCGTCGCGACTCGGCGTCGTATAGCGATAGATGCCGGATGTGTCGGCGGTTGTTGTGTCGTTGACGGACGGGGCCGTTGACCCTTCGTCAGCTTCGGCCCGGCACCCGAGAAGCGCCAGGGCAAGGACACCGAAACAGACGATCAAAAGACGGAGCCGGAGGGGGCGGAGCATGCGCACGAGGTCGCGTGTCAGGGCAGAGAAGAGGATGATTCGGCGCGGAGAGCGCAATTGTGAAGGGCGTCATCGATGAACTCGCGGAGTTCTCCCATCTGCTGGCGGCTGAGCCGCTGCCCGATCCAGGCGGTC
>NZ_DAXETW010000173.1:0-5244 GCF_051155795.1 Longibacter sp. | reverse complement strand
TGGAAGCAACGACTTTGAGGAAGGCGAAAGGCTAAATGCGAAGGGGGAATTGCGAAGGGCGAATGTTGAACTACGTGTGCTGGCGGGCGAGCGTTGACGGACGCTTGGGGAGAATGCGTTCCGTGTGACGTGGGGAATGCGAATTTCGGAAGCGGATGAGGTTCGTGCGTCGTTTGGCACGGACCTTTTTCCATGCGATAGAGCGTTAGATACCACTTCGCGTTTCGACCTTCGCAATTCGAACTTGAATCATGCTCGTTGCCATTGTCGGCCGCCCGAACGTGGGCAAGTCGACGCTTTTCAACCGCCTGACGGAGTCCCAGCTGGCGATTGTGCACGATGAGCCCGGCGTGACCCGCGACCGGGTGTACGGCGAGATTATCTGGAATGGGCGCACGATCCCGGTCGTCGACACCGGTGGGTATGTGCCGCACTCCTCTGAGCGCTTCGAGGCCGCCATCCGCGAGCAGGTCGACATCGCGATGGCGGACGCCGACGTCATTCTCTACGTGGGCGACGTAACGACGGGCGTGACCGACATCGATCAGGAGATGGCGGACAAGCTCCGGAAGTCGCAGAAGCCGGTCCTCACCGTTGCCAATAAGGCCGATAACGACGAGCGCCGGTGGGCGGCGAGCGAGTTTTACGAGATGGGACTCGGCGAGGTCTTTCCCGTCAGCGCGACGAACGGGATCGGCACCGGTGATTTGCTGGACGCGCTCGTGGAGGCGCTGCCGGAGGAGGACGGCGAGGAGCCGGACGACCGCACCAGTATCGCTATTATCGGCAAGCCCAACGTCGGCAAGTCGTCGATTGTGAATGCCGTGCTTGGCTACGACCGGTCCATCGTGACCGAAGAGGCCGGCACCACCCGCGACGCCGTCCATTCCCTGGTCAATTACGAGGGGCGAGAGATTACCCTGGTCGATACCGCCGGCCTTCGAAAGCGCGCGAAAGTCAAGGAGAACATTGAGTTTTACTCCGCCCTTCGAACGGAACGGTCCGTGCGAGAGGGGGATGTGTGCGTGCTCATGATCGATGCCACCGACGGCCTTCAGAACCAGGACATCAACGTTCTGAAGCTGGCCGAGAAGCATAAGAAGGGCATGGTGATCGCCGTCAACAAGTGGGATCTGGTGGAAAAGGATTCCAAGACGGCGAAACGCTACGAGGACTACTTCCACGAAATCCTGCAGACGCTTGACTACGTTCCGATCGTCTTCACATCGGCGCTTACCCGGCAGCGCGTCTACAAGGTCATCGATACCGCGCTCGAAGTGGCCGATGAGCGCGCGAAGCGGATCCAGACGAGTCGTCTGAACGACGTCTTGCGGGAGGCCGTCGCGAATCACCATCCGCCGACGTACAGAGGCGGGAATTATGTAGAGATCAAGTACGTCACCCAGGTCCGGGAGAACCCGCCCGTCTTTGTGTTCTTTACGAACCACCCGAAAGGAGTCAAAGAGTCGTACCAGCGGTACCTGGAGCGGCAGCTGCGGGAGGCGTTCGGGTTTAAGGGCGTTCCGCTCACGCTCGTGTTCAAGCAGAAGTGAGTCGTGTCGCACGGCGTGCGGTGATCGCGGAATCGGATTGTTGATGAGAGACGGGCGGGAGATGGAGACACCGGACTTTCGGGATAAAAAAGAGCGGGCCCGATGGGGGCGAAAAACACGCGCCTACGCCGTCCACGTGCTCACGGCAACCGGTGTGGCGTTCGCGTTTCTGGCGATGGCATCGGTGATGGGCGAAGAGGTGTCCCCGCGATGGACGTTCATTTGGCTCGCTACGGCCGTTGTGATCGATGCCGCCGACGGCCCGCTTGCGCGTCTATGGAACGTGAAACTCTACGCCGCCCGCATCTACGGCCGCGTGATCGACGATATCGTGGACTACCTCACGTTCACGTTCATCCCAATGATGCTCGTCTGGCGGATGGGCTGGCTGCCCGGGCCGGATGCGCTGTGGGTCATTCTCGTCATGATGGCGAGCCTGTTCGGCTTCTCCAACGCCACGGCGAAGCAGGAGGGCGAGGGTTTCTTTCTCGGCTTTCCCTCGTACTGGAACGTCGTCGCGTTCTACACGGGCCTCTTCGTAGCCGAGTATGGCGCGGCGGGGGCCTATTTCTCGCTGGGGTCGACGCTCGTTCTCGCGCTGATGACGATTCTACCCGTCCGGTTCATCTACCCGAATCAGGCCCCGGATCCCTGGCAGTGGCCCGTCATCTTCGGCGCCGTGATCTGGCTCGGGATGATGCTCGCGATGCTCCCGACGTTTCCGAGCGTGCCCGCGTGGGGTGGCGACTGGTTCCTCTGGGCCAGCCTTGTCTACCCGGCATTCTACTTTGGTCTGTCGTTCTACCTGGACCTGGAAGGCCGCCGTGTCGCGTCGTGACGGGTTTCGGGTTGGGGCGATAGGCCGTTGAATAGTTGACGCGTTGGGTGTTGACGCGTTGGTGCGTTGGGGCGTTGTGAACCGGCCGCAGTCATGACCGGCGCGTCGTCCACGAGAGGGACGAGAATCGCTCCGTCGACGCACCGCTTGCCCCACCTCAACACCCGAACACTTGAACACCTTTACACCTGTCCTCGTCACGCCGAAACGGACAAACCGGTTGAGGCGGCCAGATTGAGATTGTCGTCGATTTATCACTCCCCGGAGGTACACCATATTCCGGCGTCAAGCGCGGCTCGAACGCCGGGGATAACCGGAGACGCGTCCGTCGACCCTGCAAACCATGATGTGCTCGTGATCGCTACATCCACTCGTGAATCATTATTTGACCGTTCTCGACTGCGTTGCGGTAGTGTGTTTTTAGGCGTGATAGGATACGGGTAATCACCTTCTCATCCCTTGACGAGTTCGCGTAGATACCGCTGCGGTAAACTCCGGCCCTGCGCATTGCGTCTGGATCTGCGAACGGGCGAAGATCGTCGAACGTGATCGGCGCCAGTGCGTCTTCGATCTGCCGAACCTGGGGAATCGTCGAATAGCGCAGCGAGAAGTCCTGCTTCGTCTTGTAGTCCACAACATCGGCGCCAGCAATCGCCCAGAACAGCGGATCATCAAGATGGAGGGTTTCGATACCGGGAGACCGGGGACTCCTCTGGTTCCGGTATGAGCTGCACAGCATGAAGAGAATAACCTCCCAGTACTTACCCAGGTTTACAGTTGTGTATACCATCATATCCACACGCTGAGGCGTAGATGCGACCAGCTGCCGCTCATCAGGGACTTCGAAGCGGAAATAGTCCCAACTGGCTCGATCTCCTTGCTCAAAATCGATAACCCGACGCGGGTCCTCTCGGTGTAGAAGTAAGTACAGACCCATCGTTGTTGGCTCCGCGGTGTTGAGAGTGTCAGTTGGATTGTGCCTCGTGAGCTTTACACAAGACAGTGAACTCGTAGGACTCTGTAATCGTGTCCGATGCGCGGCGTTGGACGAGCGATCCGTCACTGTTGCGCTGGACGGTCACCATTCCAACTTTTCGGCCCTTCAGATGCAATTGTCCATTCGCATCTCGCTGCAGGGTAACGTGAAACACATTGATCCCGTTTTCCTCTGCATGTCGAAGGGTGGCACCGCCATCATCGAAATACCGAAGTTCGGAGTTCGTCGACAAGGAGGCGATAACGAGAAACGGCGGCCATGTCGTTTCGTATCCCGGCAGTTCCACGTAGGGACGCGCCAGTTCATCAATATATTTTCGAGTTTGACTCCCTTCCAATAGTCCGCTCTCTTTATATTTTGCCTCAAGCAGTCCTCGAAAATAGCTATAGTCGGGAGACCCATCAATGAGCACGCCTCGCTTGACCCCGTCAGGTTTACTTTCATCCGGGAACTCAAATCCTCCCGGCGCGCTGTGTCCCAAAGCGTATCGCGCATCGACTTCGAAGGCGTTACCTAGCGTTAGCTGGTTCGTGTAGCCACACTCCCTCTCATACAAATCTTCGAGCTCATTTTTAGACACCGGCACCGGGTCTGGGGTCCGGATGGGTCCGCCTCCGTCCCCATCGTCCGGGTCGTCCGGCGGGATTGTGGGGATTGAGCCGGGGTCGTCCGGCCCACCGGGCAGCGGTTCATCAATCGGGTCCGGGAAGGCCGGCGGGGGGTCCCAGATTTCCTCGACCACCACTTCGTCCATCTCACACGGGTCGTTGCCGTCGGTGCCGCACAGGCTGGTTTCCGGCTCCGGGTCATCGACCCCCTCCGGTTCCGGCACCAGTAACCCATCGGTGCATCCGGTGACGACAAGAAGCAAAACAACACATAGCACCGCAACACGGCGCGAACGGAGGGGGGACATCATCAGGATCAGACATTATTCGAAACGGGCGGGCTGAAACGTGAACCCTCCCATATTACCCCCCCAATAAACTTTATTATTGAAGTTCAATATAATATCATTGCAGTGATATACTTTTGGAGTAGTGGAACCCTCATGATGTCGGACGTGCCCGCCCAGCGCCCCGCATCGGACTAGCGGGAGCGGCAACACCGCCCTCCCTCCGTCAGTCGCCTGCCTCATCGCGTCAACATGTTATCGCGTTAACAACTCACCACGTCGACATGGAGAAACATGTGGCGATGACTCCGACCCGTCACGAATCCGTGTGTGGATGATACTGCATCCGCACCTCCCTGCCGTGCCCAGCGATGCCCGGACACCGTCACCACGCGCATCACCCAGGTCTGCTTCTTTTCGTCGCTCGGGACATGGGCAGGGGAACGCAGGTGCGGAGGATCATCGTCCAGACCTCTAGTCTGTTTGCGCTGTTCGCTGGGCGCGACGCGCGGCTTGCAAGTGCTCGGTCATCTCGGCTTGCAGCATCTGGTTCAGGATCGGCTCCAGCAGGATCGGCTACAGCAGGACCGCCAGTCCCCGGTCGCTCTGGAGCAGCTGTTGCATCTTCTCGTCGTCTAACTCGATCTCAATGATAGCCATGGTGATTCTGTCTTGGTTGTTGGTGCGGTTCGCTTACAGCCTGGCAGAACGTGATGCCTTTTTCTATCCCGCCGACTCAGTTACACAAGATTAAGGCCTCAACCGACTCGTAGGACCGCCACACTTATCGGAGAAAGGCCTTCACTGGCTCGAGGGAATCCGTCTTGAATATCTCAATTGACTCTCCGTATAGGTTCAAGTCTTCCGGCGTCGACTTTTCCCTTGGGACGCGAACAATGAAGTAGTATGAGCCTGTCTTATAGTACACTCTTGCAATTCCTTCGCTATTCGAAGATGGAGA
>NZ_DAXETW010000172.1:0-6868 GCF_051155795.1 Longibacter sp. | reverse complement strand
CGCCAGATCGCCGACCACGCCGAGTCCATCCTCGGCATCGACGGCTTCGGCGACACGTTTTTCGACTACGTCAGCCGCGGTTACTACTCCCTCGCCTCCCCGATCTGGTCCAATTTCGGACTCAACAGAGGCCTTCCGATCTCCTGCTTCGGCTCCCACATTGAGGACTCGATGGACTCGATTCTCGACACCCACGCTGAGGTCGGGATGATGACGAAAGTCGGCGGCGGGACGTCGGGATACTTCGGCGATCTTCGGCCGCGCGGTGCGCGCATCACGAACAACGGAACGTCGAACGGCACCTATCCTTTCGCGCAGCTCTTCGACAAGATCATCAACGTCGTGTCGCAGGGGGAAACGCGCCGCGGCCACTTCGCCGGTTACATCGACATCGAACATCCGGACGTCGACGAGTGGCTCAACATTCAGTCGGACGGCGACGCAATCCAGACGATGTATTACGGCGTGGTCGTGGGCGACGACTGGATGGAGGCCATGATCGAGGGCGACGCCGACAAGCGGGCACTCTGGGCGCGCGTGATCGAGGCGCGAATGAACCACGGGATCCCGTACATCCTCTTTCGCGACAACATCCAGCGCGGGCGGCCGCAGGTGTATAAGGACAAGGGCTACAACGTCCGCGCCAGCAACCTTTGCAGCGAGATCGCGCTTCCCGCGACGGCCGACGAGAGCTTCGTCTGCTGCCTCTCGTCGATGAATGCGCTGCACTACGACGACTGGAAGAACACGGACGCCGTCGAGGTGATGACGTTCTTCCTCGATGCGGTGATGCAGGAGTTCATCGATGGCGCCTCCGACATCAAGCATATGGAGCGGGCCGTCCGCTTTGCCAACCGCCACCGGGCGATCGGGATCGGCATCCTGGGATGGCACTCGTATCTGCAATCGCAGCGCATCCCGTTCGAGTCGATGGAGGCAAGCATGCGCGGCGCAGAAATAGCGAAAACGATCAAGGAGCGCTCTTACGCCGCGTCGGCCGACCTCGCCGATCGATTCGGTGAGCCGGACGTGCTTGAAGGCTACGGGCGTCGCAATGCTACCACGATGGCGGTCGCCCCGACTAAGTCCAGCAGCTTCATCCTTGGCCAGGTAAGCCCGTCGATCGAGCCGATCAAGAGCAATTACTTCGTGCAGGATCGCGCGAAGGCGAAGGTTACCTACAAGAATCCGTACTTGCAGGAACTGCTGGAGGAGAAGGGCTGCAACACGGACGCCGTCTGGGATGACATCGCGCTCCGCGACGGCTCCGTCCAGCACCTCGACATTCTCACGGACGAAGAGAAAGCGGTCTTTAAGACGTTCAGCGAGATCAGCCAGATGGAGATCATCAACCAAGCCGCCAGCCGGCAGAAGCACATTGACCAGTCGCAGTCCCTCAACCTGGCGATCGACCCGGCGAATACGCCCGTGAAAGACATCAACCGTCTCTACATCGAAGCCTGGCAGTCAGGGGTGAAATCGCTGTACTACCAGAACGGCGTCAACGCCGCCCAGAGCCTGTCCCGCGAGCTCCTCGCCTGCCGCACCTGTGAAGGGTGACAATATTCTGGTTCAACGTTCAGGGTTCAAGGTTCGGAGTTCCGAGTTTCGGATTCGGAGTTCCGAGTTTCGGGTTCCGGGTTCTGAGTTCCGGGTTCTGAGTTCGGGTTCTGAGTTTTTGCTTGCCTCGATCGCTTCCTGAGGACCTTCACACGTTCACGCCTTCCCCCTTCACACTTTCACCCCTTCACCCCTTCACACGTAGCCCCCTATCCAGCGGCAACACGCCTTCACATTGATTACATATCTGGGCGTGTAAACCCTTTCCCCGTCGTCTGTGTCGGAGTGGGGTGAAAGGGGCGGGCAGGCTGCTTTGCGCCGGCGGTCGTCCTTACCCTGCGGCATCCTACGATTCTTTTCCTGAACCCGGATGTGCAACCTGTGACCTCTGCGGCAGCCCCTTCCACCGGGGTGGCGTTCCAGGAGCTTGTAGAAACGCACAAAAAGCGGGTCTACTACCTGGCGCTCGACCTGACCGGTAACCATCACGACGCCGAAGACCTGGCGCAGGACGTCTTCATCAAGGCGTACCGGGCGATGGATTCGTTTCGCGGCGACGCAAAGATTTTCACGTGGCTGTACCGGATTGCGGTCAACACCCACCTGAATCGCCGCCGCAAGAAGGCCGTCCGCAATATGCAGTTGCAGGAGGACTTCGATCGTCAGGCCGACGACTCCGGCGCACTGCCGGACACGGACGAACAGGCACAGCGGCAGCAGATGCAGTCGCATATTCGGGCCTCCCTGGACGCCCTCTCCCCCCGCGAGCGGTCCGCCTTCGTCCTGAAGCACATGAACGGCCTCACCATCAAGGATACGGCCGCCGCCATGGACATCGCGCCCGGCACCGTGAAGAGCCTGCTCTACCGTGCCACCCGCAAGCTGCGAGACGAACTGGCCTTCTACCGGGATGACCTGTAGCCCGGTCACCGCCCACCCTTTTCTCCCTCCCCGTCATGCGTGACGCCTGCCCCACATTCAAGCCCCTCATGACCGAGGCGCTGTTCGGCGACCTGCCCCCCGGCGACCAAACGCGGCTCGACGACCACCTGAAGGCCTGCGATGCCTGCGCGGCCGAATTTGCCTCGTTGCAATCCACGCTCGAGGTGGCGAGCGCGTACGAACGCCCGCAACGCTCCGATGCGTACTGGGATGCATTCAGCGAGCGACTCTACGAACGGGTCGAGCAAGAGCCCTCTGCTGCCCCTGCGGATGCCGCCGTCCCGTCGTGGACGGACCGGCTCGCGACCTGGTGGGCGTCGCGTCCCGCCCTGCTCCCCGTCACGGGGATGCAGTGGGCCTTCCACGGAGCCCTTGCCCTTCTCCTTATCGCCGCTGGCCTGACGCTCGGCCGGATGACAGCTCCAGCACCGACCCCTTCCGACCCGCTCGCCGAGACTGCAGGCCCGGCGACGGACCCCCTTCTCGTCCCCATTAACGCCGGCGTGAATGGCGCGAACATAGAACCGCGCCTGACGGGCGTGGAGGACATCACATACGACGTGACCGACGGCGCCGTCGAAATCCGGTACAACACAACGAACGACGTGGTTGTCCGCGACAAACCCGACGACCCGAAGATTCAACGCCTCCTCCGGGCAGCGCTCCTCGATGACAACAACCCGTCCTCCCGGCTGCACGCTGTCAAGACCCTCGAAGCGGCGCGTCCCGCTGCCGACGACGAGGTCATCAGCGCACTCACATACCTGGTCCGCGATGAGTCGAGCCCCGACATGCGACTCCGTGCAGTCCGAGCGCTCCGCCGCTTGCACCAGACGGCCCCGATGAGCGAGTCGACCCGCGGCGTCCTCGTCAACGTCCTCCTCGACGCGGACCTCCCCGCGCTACGTATCGAAGCGCTGGAATCTCTGACCAACGATACCATGCTCTCTTCTCCGGCAGCCATCAACAATGGAGCGCATGCCGTCCCCAGCTTCCTGCATCAGGCTCAGTCCGACTCCAACGGCTACGTTCGCTACCGCGCCGGCGAGATGCTGCAGCAGATTCGAACCGATGCCGGCGACTCGTGAGGCAACACCCCGCCACGCCGTCGGTAACGCCCTTTTCCATCTTCTTAGCCATCCGTCATCCATGACTTCCCTCGTTCGCACCGCCACCGCGTTCCTGTTTCTCGCCTTGTTGATCGGCGGCCCAAGCACACTGGCCCAGGAGCTCCAGCGCGACGGCAATCGCTTCCTGCAGGTCACCACCAGATCGTTCGAGGTCGGCCCGGGCGGCACGCTCGACATTTCCACGAAGGGCGGCCCGGTGTCCGTGGTCGGGAGCGACCGATCCAACGTCGAGGTGGAAGAAACCATCCGCGTCCGAACGTCCAGCCGGAGCAATGCCGAGTCCACGATCGCAGACACGGAGATCACCTACGACGTCAGCGGCTCCACTCTGTCGATTCGAACCCCGGACGGCTGGGGCCGCTCCGGCGTCTCCCTCGGGTTCGAGGTGCTGGTCCCGAAGCGGTTCACCGTAACGGCCTCGACGGCGGGCGGACCCGTTTCCATCGAAAACATCGAGGGCCGTGTGGAAGGCGCCACATCCGGCGGTCCGGTCTCGGTCGAAGACATCACCGGTGATGCCGACGTTAAAACCTCGGGCGGCCCCGTCTCGCTGGACAACGTGACGGGCGAAGCTACGGCCCGAACCAGTGGCGGACCGATCAGCGCCGAGTTGATTGGCGGACCGCTGGACGCGAAAACCTCGGGCGGCCCCATCTCGATCGAGGACGTGGGGGGCGACACCCGAATCGAATCGTCGGGAGGTGGTTTGAGCGCCGTCAACGTTCGAGGCTCGCTCTACGCACGGACGGCAGGCGGCAACATTGAGGTCGACGGCGCGACGGATGACGTAGAGGCGCGAACCTCAGGTGGCGATATCGAGGTCACGTCGATCGGCGGGTCACTCATCGCGAAAACGGCCGGTGGCGACATCGAAGGGCGACAGATCGACGGCAGCGTCGAAGCAACCACGCGGGCCGGTGACATCGAACTGGAGGCCGTCGGCGGGAGCGTCGCCGCGGAAACGTCCGTCGGCGACATCGAGATTCAAATGCTCGCTTCCGGTAGCAACGATTCTTCCTTCCGAACGTCCCATGGCGACGTCGAGCTGTTCTTGCCGGCCAATGTGGCGGCGCGCCTCGACATCGAGGTAAGCAGCGACTGGGGCGGACGCATCGACCGGGACGACATTACAAGCGACTTCCCAATCACCATCGAAACGGACCGGAACGGCGACCTTCTCCGCGCATCCGGGACACTCAACGGCGGTGGCCCGACCGTCGTGATCCGCACCCGAGGCGGCTCCGTCAACATCCGGAAGATGCCGTAGCGAGCGTTTGATCGTTTGTCCGTTGGATCGTTGGATCGTTGGATCGTTGAGCGTGGGATGGGGTTGAGGAGTATGGATTGAGTACTGGGAATGTGGGATAGGGACTGTTATCTCCGGCGTTGTGCTACTCGCAACATCGGTAAACACATCGCGTCGGCATCTTAGGTGACACGTTGCTCTGTCGGTCGAGGGGTCTCTGAATGGGCAGGCCATTCGATGGGACACCTCCATCCGGAGGAGGGTTGACCGCTCGAAAGGCGTCAGATACAAGCGGAAAATCGATTTCGAGTGGCATCCATCATGCCGAGATGATCTGTTACCTACGAACCTGAGGCAGACCCATTGAACCCTGAACGTTGAACCCTGAACCTAACCCCACCACATAGAAACGTACACACTCAGGTGCGTACAGCCCCCTCCGGCACGCCTGCTTTCCGTAGATCCTCTCAGTGAATCGGGATTGCGATGATCTCAAACGTTCTTTGCGCCCGCGACTTTTCTCCTGCTTCCGAACGTGCATTCAACTATGCGCTGGATGTTGTGGATCGGACGGCCGCGTCGCTGCATCTCATGTACATCGAGGAGATTTCGCTCGGCATCTTTCAGGGAGATCCTTCCCCGGCTCCGGGCCGGCGAGCCTTGCAGAACACGTTTGAGGAACGCTGTCGGGCCGACCTCGCGGACGTGCGGTCGGCCCCGGAAGACGACCGTGTCTCGCTGGTGGCGAAGCGAAGTGGAGCCGTCGCGCCGGCGCTCGTGGAGTACGCGGAGGCAAACGACATCGATCTGCTCGTCATGGGCACCCACGGGCGTCGTGGCGTTGAGCGCGCCATGGTCGGCAGCGTCGCGGAGGAAGTGCTGCGAACGGCTACGTGCCCGGTTCTCACGACGCGCGCCGTAGAGCAGGAAGACGACCACGCGGGACCACTGTCGCCCTCGGTCGAGCGCGTCGTGGTGCCGGTCGACTTCTCCGACGCGTCGCGTGCGGCGCTACAGTATGCCACCCGTGTCGCAGCGATGTACGACGTGCCGATGACGCTCGTGCATGTCGTCAGCCTGCCGAAAGTGCCCGCGGTCTACGGCGTCGAGTTGCCGGCGCTCTCGCAGATGGAACTGATCGACCGCGCCAAGGCGGAAGTCGAGGCGTGGGCGGAGGAGATGATTCCGGACGACCGAAACGCCAACTGTGCCGTCCACGCCGGCAACCCCGTCGGCTCGATCTTCGAGACTGCATCCTCTCCGAGCGACCTGGTGGTCATGGCCACGCGCGGGCTGTCCGGTGTGAAGCGCATGATGCTGGGGAGCGTGGCGGAAGGCGTGCTTCGAGGCGCGCATGGACCAGTGCTGTCCTGCCGGTCCTTTCCTTCGCTGCCATGACGACCCGAACATGACGACCCGGATGCTTCATGGGCGGGGTTAAACTCCGTTTACGGGGGACTGGACGCACCAACGTATTCCGCCTGTGCCTCAGGTGGAGACACGGTTGAGAGTAGGCACCCTGTTTCGAGTAGGCCCGACCCGGTCGGGCTGATGACCAGGCGCGTGCCTTCGTCGGGGATCCAACAGTCGTTCGTCCCCTTGACAAACTCGGGGCCGTTGTGGTGCCGGGAGGATGGCCGTCCGTTCTCTCGCGTCATACCGGTCCGTTCGTTATGCTTGAACTTTCTTCTACGCTCCGGCGCCGGCTGATTTCGCTGGACAGCCGTATGATTCACTGGCTGGACCGGTACGGTCACCGGCTTCACCGCGTATCGCTCGGCGTGCTATTCATATGGCTCGGTCTCCTGAAGCCGATGGGTCACACGACAGCTACGTCGCTTCTTGCTCAGACCGTCTACTGGGGCTCTCCGGACACGATGGTGCTGATCCTGGGCTGGTGGGAGGTCGCCATCGGGCTCTCGATGCTATCCCGTCCGCTGGTACGGCTGGCACTCTTTCTGCTCCTGCTCCGCATTCCCGGGACGATCCT
>NZ_DAXETW010000171.1:0-20484 GCF_051155795.1 Longibacter sp. | reverse complement strand
TGCCGCGCAGACAGCCCCATGATGTCGGCCGCGCGCCTGGCTTCTTTCATCCGACCTTCCGGCGTGCCCCGAGACCCGAGTTCGCCACGCGTGAAGTCGACGACCCCGACCCGGTGCCCGGCCCCGGTGAGCCGGCACACTGTGCCTCCCGCGCACAGCTCCACGTCATCGGGATGGGCGGCCAGTGCGAGAACATCAAGGGAAGCGGACATACGCGTCGAAGCATGGGTGGGTCGGTCTGGCGAGTCGCCCCTTCCCACGCAAACGGACCGCGCGGGATCCTGCGCCCGGCAGGTACCGGCGCGCCGCTCCGTGCCGGACCCGTAGCTTCCGGGGAAGACGGGAATCTTCACCGCCCCATTAGAAAGTGGAACGATTTTGGGGAAAGATACACACGGTTCGGCGAATAGCACACACACGTGCTCTCTCCATTCGCCGGGCAAACCGCCCGGGCGACGCCCTCCAACCTTACTACTGTACCTGACCGACCGCCGCCCTCCTTATGTCCATTCTGAAATCGCAAATGCTCCCCTTCGGCAGCGCACGCCCGTCGCAGGATGAGACGCTCAGCCCGGAGATGCGGGAATACGCCCTCCAAATCTACCGCGAGGCGTGGGATGCATACAAAGCGGCCGAGTGCCCCTATGGAGAAACGGATGAAGCCATGCTCGTCTGGTACTCTTTTCGGCATGGACCCGACGGCGATCGCATGTCGGTCGGTAGAAATTAAACATTGATTGCGGAGTTTTCCCCTCACATCCGGCGGCTGTGGGGCGTGGATTGATCCGGTTTCCCCCCTTCGGATACGGTGCCACGCCCACAGTCCAGCCGCCGGACCCATGCGAAAAGCCGGAGCCGACCTGACGGTCGAAGCTCCGGCTTTTTCGTTGCCGACGGATTTGGTCGACGCGAAGTGGGTGGGCGTACGGCTCCGCGGGTCACGACACAACGACCTTACTGCACGACGAAATTGATAATGCGGCCCGGTACGTAAATCTCGCGCTTGACGTCGCCGTCGTCCAGGTATCGCTTCACATTGTCGTCCGATCGGGCGGTCGCAAGCGCCTCCTCCTCTCCGGCGTCGGCCGATAGCTCGATCGTGGCCCGCACGGTGCCGTTGACCTGAACGGCCATGCTGACGACGTCCTTCTTGATCTTCTCCTCGTCGTACGACGGCCAGTCGGTGTAGGCGATCGTGTCGTCGTGCCCGAGGCGCTCCCAGACCTCCTCGGTGAGGTGAGGTGCAAACGGGTTCAGCAGCTGCAAAAACGGGTCGATGGCGTCGCGCGGGACAACGTCCCACTTGTACGCCGCGTTGACGAACTCCATCATCGACGCAATGGCCGTGTTGAAGCTCAGGTCCTCGATATCGCTCGTCACCTTTTTGATCGTTTTGTGCAGGACGCGCTGCTGGCTGCGATCGGCCTCCACGTCCTTCACCGCTTCGTTGATCTCGCCGGTTTCCTCATCAATCACGAGGCGCCATACGCGATTCAGGAAGCGGAACACGCCGTCGACGTCGCTCGTGCTCCAGGGTTTGACCTGTTCGAGCGGTCCCATAAACATCTCGTACAGCCGCAGCGCATCTGCGCCGTACTCGTCGATCACGTCGTCCGGGTTCACTACGTTGCCCCGGCTCTTGCTCATTTTGTGACTGCGTGCGTCGACGCGCACGTCAGGCGACGCCGCGAGCACGAAATGGTCGCCGTCTTTCTGTATGTCCGCCTTGTCCACGGAGCGAGATTCCACCTCGGCGCCGGTGCGGGTGTCCACACCATCGTCGACGTGCTCCGCACTCACCGGCTCGCCGCTGGGCGACGCGTACGCGGTGTACTCCATTTCGCCCAGGATAAGCCCCTGGTGAACGAGCGTCTGGAACGGCTCCTTCGTCGACACGACCCCCGCGTCGTAGAGCACCTTGTGCCAGAACCGGGCGTACAGCAGGTGCAGCACCGCGTGCTCGGATCCCCCGATGTAGAGGTCGACCGGCATCCAATATTTCTCCTTCTCTGGATCGACGAGTCGATCGTCGTTGTCCGGGTCGATGAAGCGCAGGTAGTACCAGCACGATCCCGCCCACTGCGGCATCGTGTTCGTTTCTCTCCGGGCCGGCTTATCGGTCTCAGGATCCGTCGTCTCGACCCAGTCGGTGACGTTCGACAGGGGTCCGTGCGGCGAACCGCTGGGCTTAAACTCGTCGACGTCCGGGAGGGTGACGGGCAGGTCGTCTTCCGGAACGGGCTTTGGCTCCGTGAAGTCGCCCGATTCGTCCTGCGTGAAGATGATGGGGAAGGGCTCACCCCAGTACCGCTGACGGCTGAAGAGCCAGTCCCGAAGCTTGTAATTGGTTTTTGCCCGCCCCAGGTCATTCGCCTCCAGCCAGTCAATGATGGTGGCAATCGCGGCGTCCGTTCCGAGCCCGTTCAGGCTGACGTCCTCGTTGGCCGAATTGGCGTGCGGGCCATCCCCGATGTACGCTTCCTCTTCCAGGTCGCCGCCCTCTACGACCTCGCGGATCTCGAGACCGTAGGTGGTTGCGAATTCGTAGTCCCGCTCGTCGTGCCCGGGGACGGCCATTATGGCACCCGTCCCGTAACTGGCGAGAACGTAGTCGGCCACCCACACCGGAATGCGATTCCCGGTGGCGGGATTGATGGCGTATCCGCCGGTGAAGACGCCGGTTTTTTCCTTCTGGAGCTCCGTTCGCTCCAGCTCGCTCTTCTGCATGGCCTGCCGGCGGTACGCCTCGACCTCCTCGCGGCGATCGTCGGTGGTGATGTCGTCCACGACGTCGTGCTCCGGCGCGACGACCATGTAGGTCGCCCCGAAGAGCGTGTCCGGACGCGTTGTGAAGACCTCCAGCGCGTCATCGACGGCATCCAACTCAAAGTGGATCTCCGCGCCCTCGGACTTGCCGATCCAGTTGCGCTGCATCTGCTTCGTGCTCTCCGGCCAGTCGAGGTCGTCGAGGCCGTCCAGCAAACGCTCGGCGTACTCGGTGATCTTCAAAACCCACTGGCGCATCGGCACACGCCGGCACGGATAGCCGCCTCGCTCGCTTTTCCCATCGATGACCTCCTCGTTGGCGAGGACGGTGCCCAGCTCTTCACACCACCATACCGGTTCCTCGCTCTGGTATGCGAGACCGCGCTCGTACAGCTTGAGAAAGATCCACTGCGTCCAGCGGTAGTAATCCGGATCCGTCGTGTTGATCTCGCGCTGCCAATCGTACGAGAATCCCAGTCGCTTCAGTTGTTTGCGGAAGTTGTCGACGTTCTTCTCCGTCGTGTCCCGCGGGTGGGTGTTCGTTTTGAGGGCGTACTGCTCGGCGGGCAGACCGAACGCATCCCAGCCCATCGGATGCAAGACGTGGACGCCCTGCATCCGCTTCTGCCGCGCGATGATGTCGGTCGCGGTGTATCCCTCCGGGTGTCCGACGTGAAGCCCTGAGCCGCTCGGGTACGGAAACATGTCGAGGACGTAGAACTTCTCGTCGGTCGACGGATCCTCGGGAAGGTCGTCGGGCGTCCGGAAGGTCTGGTGTTCCTCCCAGTAGCGCTGCCACTTGGCTTCAATGTCGGCGTGGGGGTACGGCATGGAGCGGTGGAGTCCGGTTGGATCGGGCCGTGCGATGAACATGCGGGCGCAGGACGACCCCGGAGCGGTGACGCATGAACATGCGGCCACCCGTACGGAAAATACCGGGACGGGTCCTGGAGCAATCGGTGCCTGCCGCGGATATCGACGGCATGTGTGCACCGGAACGAACGTTAACGTACAACGCGGTAAAGGTTGTCCCGAACCGCGCGGTCTGAATTCACGGGGAAGACGGGGCAGAACGGTTCGGCGTTCAGGGTTCAGGGTTGAACGCTTCAAGCCACGCGGGGGCGGGATCGACAGGACGGGCCCGGCTCGCTCGCAACAAATGGTGTACGGGCACCGCTACAGTTTCCCCAGTTCTACCGCGATGCATCGATTTCGAATGTAGGGTAGATCGGCCTCGGCGGCGAGCGTCTCCGCTTCAGGACTCGACACATCAAGTTGCGTCCAGATGACGGGGCTCCGGTTCTTCTGCCGGGCGTAGGCCGCTGCATCGCGGACGACGCCGGCCGTGTGCTCCGAAGCCCGGAAGACGTTGACGATGTCGACGGCCTCGTCCAGTTCTCGGAGAGACGGGACCGACGGTTCCCCGAGGACCTCATCGTAGTTCGGGTTGACCGGAATGATGCGGTACCCGGCCTGCTGGAGCCGTTTGGCAATCCGATGGCTCGTCCGTTGCGGCCGTCCCGAAAGCCCGACCACAGCAATGACCTCGGCCTCACGAAGAATCGTAGGAATGTCAGGCACCTGCATCACCCTGCGTTGTAACGAGACAAATATATGAACCCAACCTTGAACCCTGCACCTTGAACCCTGAACCTTGAACCTTCCCCCTACCCTTCTTCCGGCGAGGTCGTCAGTCCGGCCGACTCTTTCATCCGCTTGAACCCTTCGGCTGCGCGGATGGAGAGCGTGTCCGGGACGTATCGGCGCACCATGAGTACGGAGCAATCGGCGGCATCGGCTACGACATCGGGGATGGATCCGAAGAGGACCTGACGGATCGTCCACTCCCGCGAGGCGCCGATGATGACGAGGTCAGGTGCGACGTCCTCCATGGCCGACTCGATTCCCTCCGTCACGCTGTTACCCGTTTGTACGAGATACTCGATGTTGTCTTGCTCACCCACGAGTTGTCGGACCGTGTCCTTGAGGGCGTCCGACTCATTGTCCGCGTCGACGTCCTCCCGAACGACGCGCAGGAGCTGCACGGTCGCACCGGTCGCGCCGGCAATCCGTGTGGCGATTTCCAGGCCGAGCTGTGCGTGCAGGCCGCCGCCCCATGGAAGGAGGATACGGCGAATGGACGTGACGCCGCGGTCTTTCAGCACCGCGAGATCCGCGGGCAGGTCCGCCATGATCCGCTGGATCGGGCTGTTGTAGATGCGGCGCACGTTAAAGCCGCCCTGCCAGCCCATCAGGAGGAGATCTGACTGCTGCGCCTGGGATTCAGAGACGAGCGCCCCGAACACGTCGTGCGCTACATCAATGACCGATTCGAACTGAGTGGATTCCAGCGGACGGTGCGCGGTTGCGCCGCCGTCGCCCGACGACACGAGTCCCGAGATCGCCCGCTCCAGCGAGGGGCGTTCCGCAAACTGATCGCGGGCCGCCTCGAGCGGCGTCTGCAGGGGTACGCGCACGAGGTGAAGGCCGGATACGTGGCCGCCCTCGGACGTCCCCGTCGCAAGGTAGCGCCCAATGCGCAGGAGATCGGACTCGGTGGCCGGGTTGGCGATGGCCACGGAGACGCGTCGCGGCGTGTCGGGGTCGATGGCGCGTTCCCCCGGTTTGAGCGCTTCGGGTAGTTCCACGGAGAAGCGGGTAGCCGGACTCGTCAGCGCCGACATTCCGTCGACGGCCCACCGCTCGCGGAATTCCGGAACGGCGTGGTCGATCTCCACCCGGCCGCGGCCCCAGACCGCGTACCAGACGAGGCTCGCGACGATCAGAACGACAATAGCGATCTGAGCGAAGGGTCCGGAGTAAAGGATGATCCCAACGCACGAGATGGCTGCGAAAATCTGGGCAACGGGGAAGAGCGGGGTCCGGTAGGACGGCTCGTACCACGACGGCTGCGCAACCCGCAGGACGACACACCCGATGTTGAGGGCGGCGTAGCTGTACAGCTGCAGCACACTGGCGATCTTGGCGAGATCCTCCAGGCTTTCGAAAAGGAGGAAAGTGCAGGCGAGCAGGCCGGTCAGAAGGATGGCGCGGTGCGGCGTCAGGAACCGCTCGTGGATCGTGGACAGCGCTTTGGGGACCATGCGGTCGCGCGCCATCGCCAGGTTGATCCGCGACGACGCCATGATGCTGGCATTCGCCGATGACACCGTCGCCAGCAGGCCGGCAAAAATGATGAAGCCGGCACCCACCGGTCCGGCGAGGGTCCGGGCGGCGGTGGTCAGCGGATCGCGGACGTCACCGATCGTTTCCTGCGTGAACATACCGCCGATGACCAGCAGGATGATCACGTAGAGAAGCGTCACCAGCGCGACGGATCCGATCAGCGTTCGCGGCAGGTTCTTCGCCGGGTTCTCGATCTCCTCCGCCACGGCAGCGATTTTCACAAAGCCGAGGAAAGAGACGAAGACCAGCGCCGTGGTGGACGCGACCGGCGCAGAGCCGAAGGGAAAGAAGGGCGAGAAATTCTCGGTTTCGATCTGAAAGAAGCCGAGGAGGCAGAAGGCGGCAAGGATGGCAAGCAGCGTCAGGACGACGACAACCTGCATTTTCCCTGATTCCTTCGCCCCGTACACATTGAGGGCAGTCAGTAGAACGCCCCCTACCAGCGCGCCCCAGAACGGCGTCACTGGCAGGAGCTGCGCCAGGTACTCGCCCAGCCCGAACAGATAGAACGAAATCGCGAAGGTCAGGCTGAGCCAGATCCCGACGCCGGAGATGGCGCCGAGGGCGGGTCCGAGCGAGCGCGAGACGAAGTAATAATCGCCACCGGACGTCGGCATGCCCGTGGCCAACTCAGCCGCGCTGGCTGCCGTAATCATACAGACGAGCCCGGCCGCCAGATATGAGAAGATTGCGGCCGGTCCTGTGAGTTCGAGGGCGACGCCGGCAAGGAGAAAGATCCCGGCACCAATCATCGTACCGGCACCGATCGTCAGGGCGTCCCAGAACCCGAGTTCACGGCGAAGATCGTCTGCAGCCATGATGTGGAGAGCGTAACTACGTGTGCGTGAATGAGGCGGCAGTATACCGAAGCGACGCGCAGGGTTCCAGTCAGCCGCCGTTGCGGAATGATACGATGTCGAATGTCGACCAGACACCTCCGCGCTACGCTCCTGAGGGCAAGGGGCCCGGCAATAGCCATGGCCGGCCCTGTCTCAACTTACGCGGGACGCGTCGCCTGAAGCCGCGTGACGTCGTAGCGAATGGCCGGTTTCGGCGCACCCCCGCAACTCTTCGGCAGCGCACGTCCGGTCCGCCGCTGGACCCGCGCGCGGAACGGCCGGTCGCCACAGGTGAGGTCCACCTGCCAGGCATCAGACATCAGGTCTTGTACCGAGGTGACGGCGATGTCGTCTGCCGCGAGGGTCTCCATCCGCTGCCGTAGAGCGATAGCGGCGGCCTGTGCTGGGCGGGGTTGCGCCGTCCAGCCGCGGTAGCGGTCCAGTTGCCATACTTGTCCCCTGACGGCATCCTGCCAGAGATCGGGTGCATCGGCGGCGTCGAGCCAGCCGTACTGGTGGCCGAAGGGTAGCACGACGGCCGTCGGGGCGAACCGGTGGCCGCCGAGATGCGTCGCCTGCCACGCGGCCGCGGGCTGAACCTCGGCCATGGCTTCGTGGAAAACGCGTCCCTTCAGCGCGCAGCATGCATCGCGTTTGCCATTCGTACACGTCAGCACGACCGGTTCGTTCAGACGCCGTCCCGGCCCGGTCGACGGATCCGCTGTCAGAAGTGCCGGCACGTCGAGGTCCGCGACGGATTCCAGAGACGGTAGTCGAATCCGACGAAGGTGCCTCGTGACTCGCTCGCTGGACGCCAGAAGCACGGTCACCTCGCCCTCCCGGTCACACATGCGCACTTCCCGGCGAATGGCCTGCACCCGGAGGCCCGGCCGTGCCGCCTCCCATCGGTCGATCTGCCGGACGAGCCGTACCGGCAGCGCCCCGGAGGAGAGCTCCCGCGCAGCCCAGGGGGATGGGTGCTCGATGCAGAGCCAGTGCGTCGCCTCCGTCGCAGAGCCGTGGATGTCGACGGCCTCCTTTTGCGCAATGTCAGAGCAGAACGGGTCCGGCATCAGGTTTCGCAGCTTCTGTGGATCGTTCGCAGTGCGTCGCGACGGGCGGCACGGTCAGTCCGCGTCCAGATGGATCACGTCCGCCTGGACGGGCGACCCATCGTCGAGAACCAGACGGACGCAGGTTTTCTTCTGGTGAAAGCCCTGGCGACCGGCGGCTCCGGGGTTTAGGTACAGCATATTCTGAAATCCCTCGACCCGTTCGATTCGCAAAATATGGCTATGGCCGCAGATGAAGACATCCGGTGGGTCGGCACGAAGCTTCTCCCCCATGCCGCGCTGCCACGCGCCCGGACGTCCGGCGATATGGGTCATCCAGATGTTCACGCCCGCGAACGTGACGCGCTGATGTTCACCCGTACGATGGCGAATGTCCCACCCGTCGACGTTTCCGTAGACAGCCGTCACAGGCGCCACCGCCTTCAGCCCGTCGATAATCGTCAGGTCCCCGATATCGCCGGCATGCAGAATATGGTCGACGCCGTCGAGCGCGTCGATCAGCTCGGGATGAAAGTAGCCGTGCGTATCCGACAGGATGCCGAGCGTTGTCATGGGTCAACGGTCGAGCCTCGCAGGAACGAGGCGACGAAGATGTAGGAAAACAGGATCGTGGGATTGGGGTGGTTGTTTTACCCACACGATGAGAACAAACGAAAAGGACCCGGCACCGTGCCAGGTCCTTCTGCGAATCGTGCGGGAAAGCGTGCCGGAATGCCCGGTTTGGGCCCTACAGGGATACCGTCGCATCGAAGTCGATGACCTTCACGTCGAAGCCAGCGTCATTGAAGGCGTCGTTCACTTCGTCGAGATCCACTTCGATGAACGGAAAGGTGTTGTAGTGGACCGGAACGACCAGGTCGGGCTCCACCATCTCTGCGCTATGGATGGCACCGTCGATGCCCATCGTCACGACATCGCCGACCGGAGCGATCATCACATCGACGTCGTACATCTCACCGACCCACTGCATTCCAACGAACGGAGCGGTATCGCCGGTGTAGTACACCGTTTGATCGCCGAAGTCCAGAACGAAACCGCCGGCGACGCCGCCGTACGAGCCGTCCGGGAAGCTGGATGTGTGCCGCGCGTGCGTGCCCTCGACCGTGCCAAATTCGAGGTCGATCGTTCCGCCCTCGTTCAGCGGATGCACATTTTCGTGCCCGTAGTCATTTCCGATGCGCGAGATGATCTCAAAGTTCGAGACGATCATCGGACCGTCGTCGCCTGTGAACGCTTCGACGTCGGCATAATGGTCGAAGTGCGCGTGCGAAACCAGCACCGTGTCCGGGTTGAGCGACGCCGGATCGACGTTCGTGTGCGGGTTGTCGGCAAAAAACGGATCGAAGAGAAGCGTGTGATCGCCGGTCTCGATCTGAAAGGTCGCGTGCCCGAAATACGTCAGCTCCATATCAGTCACTGAGTTCATTGAAGAGCGAGTACGAGAACAAATCTAACAATACCAGGTCGTTCGTACGGACCGGTACGGAGCGGCTGTTTCAATCTCCGCCACCGCAGACGCGACGTTTTCGGAAAGCGGGATGTTCAGATCGTTCAGGGTTCTGAGTCCCGGGTTCTGAGTCCCGGGTTCGAGGACCGTACCACCTTGCCACCTTAACCCCTTGACGCATTCAAACCGTAGTCACCGCATCACTTCAACACGACCACGGCGTGAGAGTCGGACTCCTCTCCGGCTTCGAGACGGAGGAAGTAGGTGCCGCTGGGAAGGTCATCCGCCCGAAGCGAGAACGTGTGCTGACCGGCACCGTGCGACCGGTCGTAAACCACACCGAGCCGTTTTCCGGATACATCCCATAGCGTGATCTGGACGGGGGCGGCTTCTGCAAGATGAAATTCGACCGTTGACTCGCCGGAGAACGGATTCGGGTAGTTTCTCACGATGCGCGTGTCTTCTTCCCCTTCCTCTCCGGGGTCGATCGAGGGGCCAACACCGACCTTGAAGGTGCCGGACACGTCGCTCGTCCCGTCAGCAAACACCTCCCGGATCCGATAATAGGCGACACGTCCGGGCGGATCGTCCGTCGCCGTAAATCGGGGATCGGGCTGGCCCGTGACGGGGCGTGCATCCTCGGGCGTCAGCCGGTCGACCTTTTCGAAGACCGTCCCGTCGCGGGATCGCTCCACCACGAATGCCATCACAGTCGAGGCATCAGCGTGCCATTCGAGGCGTACGGTCTCGCCTTCGGTGGAGGCACGGAGTGCGTGAACGGAGCGGCGGAGTTGGAGCGGTACCCGGGGACGCCGTGCGTCTCGGGGCCACTGGCGGACGAGACGTGGCGGTGGTGCGTCGTCAAACGTGAGCGTGACGACGTCCGGCTGCCGCTTCGATCGATCGGGTGGGCCGGTACGGACGGTGCCTTCTCGCATGGTCTGGCGAATCTGCATCGGCGTTCGGGCCGAACTCCATACCCGGAGCAGGTCCAGTTGTCCGGAGAAAACGGGCGACGGCTCGACGTCGCGGGTTGGAAGGCGACCGCCGAGCGCAATATCGGGGCGGAGATACCCGCCGGGGAGCGAAACCTGCTCGACGGAATCCACCGCGACCCCGTCGATCGTCAGCCGGAGAAAGCGGCGATCGGCATCGTACGCAACGCCCACGTGATGCCAGCGCCCGTCGGCCAGCGGTCGGTTGGATGACATCGAGGTGTGCCGCCCCGGCTGACCGCAATAGTACCGGAGCCGGCCGCTCGGGTCAATCACCATGTCGAACGGGTAATGCCGATCCTCCTGACCCGTCCAGGTGGAGAGAACGACCTCGCCGAGTCCGATCGTCGACATCCAGAACTCGACGGTGAAGGAGACCGACCGTTCGAGAGCAGGCACTTGACCGGCGTGCAGCACGACCGGTTCGACCGACGCCCCGCGAAAGGCCAGGACCCGATTGTCGCCGGCATCATCGAGGGGGCGCACCGTACGGACGGTCTGGCGTAAGGACGTGCCGATCCGGCGGATGCGTTCGGTTTCGGGATTCTCAAGACGAAAGGGCTGCACGGACCATTCGGCAGATTCCGTCCGCGGTCCCGGGACCACCCGGAACGATACGTCATGCGGTCCGCGTAGGCCGGCCGATGCCGTCAGCCGGTATGCCCCGCTCTCGCGTTGCACCGTCACGGACTGCGGCTCCGACCCGTACCGCAGAAGCGACACGTCGTCGACAACCCATCCGCGCGGCAGGTCCAGTACGAGACCGTCCGTTCCGTCGGGAAGGTCGAGCGTCGCAAACAAACGGGTCGGCTCCCCCGCGGTACGGACAACCGACCGGTCGGCAGTCTGAGCCGCGGCCGGCAACGCACACAGCACTGCGGGAAGCCACGCCAGGAAAACGGCGATCCAGCACGTGCGAATCAGTCGCTGCATAGAGTTCGAATCCCGGCGGGAAACGTGCGCGGCAGCGCAGACGCTCCGCCGCTGGCGCAACGGATGGGATGCCCTCCGATACCACAGGCATCCACACCGCCGGAGCGGGACGGTTGGTCGCAGAAAACGGAAAGGAGTGCGCAGCGAAGAACGACCCGACGGCCAGATCGGCAGCGATTACGAACGAATCACAGCACAGCTGTATCCTGCCCCTCGGGAGACTGTTAGCATACCATGACCCTGGGTGACATACAAGGGATCTTTACATTTGCCCATCCCCGACCCCTACCCGTCCATCATATGGGGCGTCGATGATGACCGCCCCCGGCCCCCTCACCTTTTCCTCACCCCCCATTTACGCTTCCGCATGACCCTCGACACCATCGACGCGACGCTGCTCTCTACCGTACACCTCACGCCGGACACGATCCAGCTTCTGCTCCGCGCCCCGGACCACGTATTCGACTTTCAGCCCGGCCAGCACGTCGGCGTCGCCTATGAATCCGAAGAGGACGGTCTGGTCCACCGGTCGTACTCTCCCGTCAGCCTTCCCGGCACCGATACGATCGCACTCATGGTCACACGGTACGAGAACGGTACCTGCTCGGTCTGGCTTCACGACCGGGCGCCGGGCGACACCATCCACCTGACATCTCCCGGCGGTAACCTTCACCTCCAAGAGCAGGACCGGGACGCCGTGTTTCTCGCGACGGGAACGGGCCTCACGCCGATGATGGCGATGATGCAGGCCCACCAGGCGGAAGGTGAGGGACGCTCCGTGCTCATATACGGGGAGCGCACCGCAGAAGACCTTGCGTACCGGGACACCCTGGATCGATGGGCTGCCGGGAGAGAGTCGGTGGACGTCGCCTACGCGCTATCCCGCCCGGAGCACGCGGACGAACGGTCTGCCGAGAGCCTGAGCGATGGCGCGACCGGCATGCCGTCAGTGCGTCACGGCTACGTGCAGGAGCATCTCCACGACCTCATCGCCCCCGACCTTCGGGAGGAGGCCCACTTCTTCGTGTGCGGCGTGCCGGAAATGGTGGTCGATGCGAAAGAGACGCTGACCGGCGACCTTGGCGTTCCATCGGACAACGTCTTTTCGGAAGGCTGGGAGGAAGGCGCGTAAACGGTTTGATCAGCACTCCATGCGGCGGCAGAGGTGGTCTTTTAGCTGCTTTCGGGCGCGATGCAGGCGTACCCGAACGTTTCCCGGCGTAAGCCCGAGCTTTTCCGCCGCCTCTTTCGTTGAGTGCTCCTCCAGGTCGCGCAGCACGACGACTCGCTGATAGTGATCGGGAAGCTCTCGGATCGCGTCGTGCACGATCCCGCGTCGTTCGTTATGATTGACGGCGTCGTACGTGTCCGACTCCGTGCCGCCAGATGTTGCATTGATGTACTCGATGGTATCGTGCTCCAGGTACCGTTGCCGATCCGAGTTCCTCAGGAAGCCGTATGCCTGATGACGTGCAATTGAAAAGAGCCACGTCGACACTTTCGCTTCGCCGCGAAAGTCGTCGATCTGTCGGTACGCCTCCGCAAACGTTTCCTGAACGATATTCCGCGCCTCATCCGGGTCTCCGATGATCTTCAGCACAAAGCGACGGAGGCGCTCCGACTCCTGTTCGACGAGGCACCGAAACGCCTGCTCGTCGCCTCGCTTGAGAGCCTGTACGCTGGGTGATGGGCCAGATTCGCAGGGCCGGGTCGGTGTGTACATAGCAACCGTTCGTTTGTGATCGGGCATGTGAGAGCCGCTGATTCAACTCACCTGCATGGTACCCGCATCGCTGACGGAAGGTATCACAAAAGTCTAACACCTCGATAAGAATTGCCCACGGTGACGGGCAGGCGGGCTCCCGACCCCAAGCCCGTTACATCATGCTTCCTCAAATCGGTTGCCCATCGGGAAGCCCGACCGTAGATTTTCCGTCGTGTCGACCGTCGTGTATTTGCACGGTCCACGACGCTCACTTCTCCCACTCCCCAATGCCCTCCTCGATATGCAAGTAGGAATGATCGGTCTCGGAAAGATGGGCGCGAACATGTCGCGCCGGTTGATGCGAAACGGGCACGACGTTGTCGGCTTCGACCTGAACCAGGAAGCCGTTGCCGAGCTGGCAAGCGACGGGGGCGACGCCGCGGAGTCCCTGGCCGACCTGGTCGACCAACTTGAGGGCCCGCGCACCGTGTGGATGATGGTGCCGGCGGGAGACGCCGTGGATGCCACCATGGATGATCTTCTGCCGCTTCTGGACGAGGGGGACCGCCTGATCGACGGGGGCAACACCCGATACACCGACACGCTCCGGCGGGCCGGTCGGGCCCAGCAGGTCGGCGTTCACTACGTCGACGTCGGGACCTCCGGCGGCGTGTGGGGACTCGACGAGGGATACAGCATGATGGTGGGCGGTCCGGACGACGCGGTTAACGCGCTGCGACCGATCTTCGAATCCCTCGCTCCCGGTCCCGAGAAGGGATGGGGCCACGTCGGCAAAGCGGGCGCGGGGCATTTCGTGAAAATGGTCCACAACGGCATCGAGTACGGCGTCATGCAGGCCTACGCCGAGGGGTTTCACATCATGAATGCGAAAGACGAGTTCGATCTCGACCTGCATCAGGTCGCGGAGATCTGGCGCTTCGGTAGTGTGATCCGCTCCTGGCTTCTGGACCTGGCCGCTCGCGCCCTGGATGAAGACCAGGACCTCGCCGACGTCGCCGCCTGGGTGGATGACTCCGGCGAGGGGCGGTGGACCGTTCAGGAGGCGATCGACCTGGACGTCCCGGCCCCCGTCATCACGGACGCGCTGATCCAGCGCCTCCAGTCCCGGCAGGATGCGACATACGCCCACCGCCTCCTTGCCGCGCTTCGCAATCAGTTCGGCGGTCACGACGTGAAGGAGGCGGAGTGACACCCGCAGCTCCACACGGCCCCGCACACCCCGTCCTCCGAACCTCCCCCGAAATGTCTATCGATCCGCACGTCTTCGTCATCTTCGGCGCAACGGGAGATCTGACCCGTCGCAAATTGATTCCGGCCCTCTACCATCTCATGCAAAGCCGCGACATCGCCGAGCGATGCCACGTGATCGGCGCGGCCCGGTCGGACTGGTCGGACGATGACTTCCGGTCGGTGGCCAAGCAGGCCCTGCGCGACGCCGGATTCGAGAAGGACATCGTGCAGAACTGGTGCGACCGACGCCTCTTCTACCAATCCCTCGGCGACGACGGAACGAATTTCGGAGTCCTCCGGCAGCGCATCGAAGACGTCGAGGAACGGTTTGACCTTCCGGAAAACCGCGCATTTTACCTGTCCCTTCCGCCGCACACGTATGCGTCGACCATCGAGCAACTCGGGGAGCACAATTTATCCGAAAGCGACGGCTGGACCCGCGTCGTTATCGAGAAACCGTTCGGGCGGGACCTTGAGAGCGCGGAAGAGCTAAACGAAACCGTACACGCAGCCTTCGAGGAGGATCAGGTGTACCGGATCGATCATTATCTCGGGAAAGAAACCGTTCAGAACCTGCTGGCCTTCCGGTTCGCCAACGCGATGTTCGAGTCGCTGTGGAATAGGGACCGCATCGACCGAATCGAAATCACGGTCGCCGAGGACCTGGGCGTGGGTGGTCGCGCCGGCTACTACGACCGGTCGGGACACGTCCGCGACATGCTGCAAAACCACCTCACGCAGCTGCTTTCATTGATTGCGATGGAACCGCCGGCCTCCATGGACGCGGAGGCAATCCGCCAGGAAAAGGTCAAGGCGCTCCGCGCAGTCGTTCCGCCGACGCCGGAGGATGTCGTGTTCGGGCAGTACGGGTCGGGCGACGTCGACGGTGAGACGGTACCGGGATACCGCGAGGAATCCGATGTCCCGGACAACTCCGATACGGAGACGTTCGTCGCCCTACGCCTTCAGATTGCGAACTGGCGCTGGCGCGGAGTGCCATTCTATCTTCGTTCGGGAAAACGACTGCCGGTGAAGCGGACGCAGATCGCTGTTGTGTTCCAGCGTGCACCGGTCGCCCTCTTTCAACCGGGCGGCGAGCCCTGCATTCCGGACGACGCCGACTGCACCGCGGAACCGAACGTTCTGCTCATCACGCTGCAACCGAATGAAGGCTTCGACCTTCGGTTCGAAGTTAAGTCGCCCGGTGCGTCCGAAAACGGGATGCGCCTGGAATCTCAGCGACTGAGCTTCTCGTATCGCGACGCGTTCGGCCCGATCCCGGATGCGTATGAGACGCTGCTGCGGGACGTGATCACCGGCGACCAGACGCTCTTCGTCCGAAGCGATGAAGTTGAAACCTCCTGGCGCCTGTACACGCCCCTTCTCGACGCCGACATCCCGGTCCATCCCTACCCCGCCGGTAGCTGGGGACCGGACGCGGCGTTCGACCTCCTCCCGAGATGGATCAACGGCGAACTACGCCACGACGCGGACGACTGATATTGTTCCTCCACGTACAACCTCTCCCGGAATCGACGGATACGTATCCATGAGTGACGTGCACGTCTTCCCGACCTTCGACGCCCTTAGCCGCTCGGCGTCCCAGCACATCGCTGCCCACATCCAGACCGTTTTGCGTGAGAACGATACGTACGCCCTTGCCCTCGCCGGCGGGTCGACGCCGGAGCGGACGTACGAGTTGCTGGCTTCCGGCTTTCCCAGCATTGCCTGGGAACGTGTTCACATCTTCTGGGGAGACGAGCGCTTCGTGCCCTCATCGTCTGCACGAAGCAACGAACGCATGGCCCGGCGGACCCTCCTGTCGAAGATCGACGTGCCGTTCGCGAACGTTCATCCCATACCCACGGACGCCGGGTCGCCGTCCGTCGCAGCGGATCGCTACAACGACCACCTGCGCACGGTTTTCGCCGACCGGGATCACACGTTCGACCTGACGATCCTCGGGATCGGCGACGACGGGCACACCGCATCGTTGTTTCCGGGGACTCGTCCCGATGCGACCGACGCGGACAAGACCGGCCTGCCGGACGGCCGGCTCGTACGCGCCGTTGAAGCACCGGCTATCTACGACATCCGCGACCGGGTCACCTGCACCTATCGAGCCCTAAATGCGTCAACCGAGGTCGTTTTCCTGGCGTCCGGCGCGGACAAGCAGCAGGCCGTAGCCCGCGCCCGGGCCGGCGACCCGGACGTTCCCGCCGCGCACATCTCGCCCCGACATCGCCTGACCTGGTTTCTGGACCCCGGCGCGGCCGGCGAAGAAGCCTGAGCGCCGGACGCCCCGGACGGTCTGCCGCCGTCCTCACCCAGATGCCCTCCCCGTCTCGCACTTCTCTCCTACCCCATGACCTATCTCCCGATCGAGGACTACGGCCTGATCGGCAACATGCACACGGCGGCCCTCGTCGGGCGGAACGGAGCCATTGACTGGATGTGCTGGCCCAATTTCGATGACCCCAGCGTGTTTGCCGGCATTCTCGACGACGAGAAAGGCGGTACTTTCCAGATTGCGCCCGCCGAGAACGGGATGACGGAGCGTCACATGTACTGGCCGGACAGCAATGTCCTCATCACTCGATTCCTTTCCGACGACGGCGTTGCCGAGGTGACCGATTACATGCCGCCGGGGCTGGACGACGACGCCCTCGGCTATCGAAGCCTCGTCCGCCGGGTGGAGGTGATTCGCGGTGAGATGACGCTACAGATGACGTGCCGCCCGGCCTTCGACTATGCTCGCGCCGATCACACACTGACCATCCATGACACGCAGGTGCGCCATGGCGGTGCTCAGTTCGACGGGCAGACGCACCACCTCGGCCTCGACGCCACCGTGCCCATGAAGGCCGACGGCAACGCGGCGACCGCCTCCTTCACCCTGAGCGCCGGCGACCGCCAGCACTTCGTGCTCTATCCATCCGACCGGAGCGCACCGCAGGCCGGGGCCTTCTCGCGAGAGCGCGAACAAGACCTCTTCCATCACACACTGGCCTACTGGCGCGACTGGATCGAGCAGTGTACCTACGACGGGCGCTGGCGCGACGAGGTCTACCGCTCGGCTCTCGTGCTGAAGCTCCTCACGCACGAACCGACGGGCGCGATGATCGCCTCCCCGACGATGGGTCTTCCGGAGTCGATCGGCGGTGTCCGCAACTGGGACTACCGCTACACCTGGTTGCGGGATGCTGCCTTTACCGTCTACGCCCTCCTGCGCATCGGCTTTACCGAGGAGGCGAAAGGGTTCATCGAGTGGATCAGCCGACGGTGCCACGACTGCGACCCCGGCGCCCCGCTCAACATCATGTACACCGTCAACGGCGACGCAGACCTGGAGGAGATCGAACTGGACCACCTGGACGGGTATCGCGGCTCGCGCCCCGTCCGTCTTGGCAACGCCGCCTCCGACCAGCTTCAGCTCGACATCTACGGGGAGCTGATGGACGCCGTGTACCTCACCAACAAGTACCAGGCGCCGATCTCATACGACTTCTGGACCCGGCTCCGGGGCCTTCTCGACTGGCTCTCCCACAATTACGATCAGCCCGACGACGGCATCTGGGAGGTCCGTTCCGGCCGCGAGCACTTCGTATACTCGAAGCTGATGTGCTGGGTGGCCTTCGACCGCGGGATCCGACTGGCAAACAAACGCTCCTTCCCGGCAGACCTCGACCGGTGGCGCACGTGCCGGGACGACCTGTACCGCGAGATCATGGAGAAGGGCTGGAACGAGGACCGCGAGGCCTTCACGCAGCACTACGACAGCGACGCCCTGGATGCCTCTCACCTTATCATGCCCCTCGTCTTCTTCATGGCGCCGAACGACCCGCGGATGACGAAGACGCTCGACGCCATCATGAAGCCGCCGTCCGACGGCGGCCTCCGCTCCGACAGCCTGGTCTACCGCTACGACCAGTCGCGCGTCGACGACGGACTGCCCGGGCACGAGGGCACGTTCAACATGTGCACGTTCTGGCTCGTGGAAGCGCTCACCCGGGCGGGGCGGACAGATCCGGAACGGCTGGATCAGGCGCGGGTGACGTTCGAGAAAATGCTCGGCTACGCCAATCCGCTCGGTCTCTACGCGGAGGAGACGGGACCGCGGGGCGAGGCGCTCGGTAACTTCCCGCAGGCGTTCACTCACCTGTCATTGATCAGTGCGGCCTTCAACCTGAACCGCACACTCGACAAATCGTGAAGACTCACGCCGGCGTCACCCGCGCGACTCGTCACGTCGCCTGGCGCATTCTCTGCGGCAGCAGCACGCCCAGGCCAGTGCAGAGAACACCCACGAGTGCTACAACGCCGAACGCCGTCGCGTACCCGTCCGGTCCGGCATCCGGGCCGCCCGCCGTGACGGCAACCGCCCCGATCATGGCTCCTCCGACGAGCTGCCCGATTCCGAGGAAGAGGGTGATGATCCCCTGAGCCACGGTCCGCTCGGTCTCACGCGCCGCATTCAGGAGAATGTAGCTCAGAGAGGAACCGAGGAGCCCGGCGAGCCCCAACCCGAGCAGGATGGATCCGGAGTAGAACGCAACGCGGTCGCCCGGGATGGCGGCGATCAGAGCCAGCCCTGTCGTGAACAGGATGCTGCTTCCTGTCACAATCCGACGCACCCCGATGCGGTCGAGCAGCCGGCCCGCGATCGGGGACCCAACCGCCACTGCTCCGACCAGCGGCAGGAGCATAAACGAGGCCGTCGAACTCGACACGCGAAACGAGGACGCCGCGAACTCAGGAAAGAAGATGAACGACGCTTCTGCGAGGCCCGCCCCGATGGCCAGAACGGCCGCAATCTTGACGGCACGATGGCGAAAGAGGCCGAGGCGAAGCATCGGAGAGGGGACACGGCGCTCGATCATGATGAACCCGGTAATCAGTGCGCCCGCCCCCAGCAGATACGGTGCCGCGTCAGTGGAGACGAGGCTCTGGCCGACGGCCCCGGCATCGATGCGGTTGATGCCAATGGCGAGAGCGGCGAGTCCCGTGCCGAGGGTCAAAAGACCCGCTACGTCCACCCGTTCGTCCGACGCGCGCACCGTCTTTGGGAGAATCCGCCACGCCGCAAGCGCGACCATCAACGAGAACGGCACGCTGAGAACGTAGAGCCACGTCCACCCCGCCACGGCGAGTAGCGCCCCGGCAAGCCCCGGCCCGATGAGGAAGGCGACGCCGTACACCGCACCCAAAACGCCCAGCGCGCGGCCGCGCCGCTCGACGGGGAAGACGTCTCCGACGACGGCACTCGCCGCGGGAAAGATCCCGGAGGCGGCCAGGCCCTGGACCGCCCGGCCGACGAGGACCGTTTCGAAGGTGGGCGACGTGGCAACGATGACGGCACCGAGCCCGAAGGTAAGCACCGCCGACGTGTAGACCCGGCGCCGCCCGAGGCGATCTGCAAGGCGCGACATGATCGGGACGCCCACCAGATTGAACAGGACGAACACGTTCAGGACCCAGGCACCCGTCCGTGGGGATACGTCAAATGTGGTGCGGATCGGACGCAGCACCGGTCCGACAATAGCAAGGTCCATCGCAGCCATCAACACACCGAGGAAAAGGACCAGCAGGATCCGTCGGGACGATCGATCGGACACGTAGAACCGGGACTTGTGCGCACGGATGGGTGGACGGCGTCTGCGAATCGTAATACTCTCCATGCGTCCGCTCGTTCACTTGCGAAGGCCGAACCTGCGGTCGGTACCGACCGTGAAACGCTCGCTACTGTTTCCTCGTCGCTTCCAGACTCGCCACCGATTTCCATGCTCGCCCGCTGTGCTGTTGCAGTCCTGCTGTTTCTTGCCGTGAGCGGCGGAGATCTCCGCGCCCAGCCGGCCGCCGGCGACACCAGTGGCGTTCAGGCGGTGTATGACCGGATGAGCCTGGCCTACGAGCTCGGCGACCTGGATGCGGTTGCAGATGCATACGCCGAAGACGCTCGCTACCTTCTCCCGGATGAGGACCGGGGCGTGGTCACAGGACGGGACTCGATCCGCGCCATCTTCGAGGGGTTCTTCGAGGCCGTCGCCCTGCGGCAGTCGGAGCTCACGATCGAGTTTCGGTTTCTGGACCGCCACATCGGGGAGCGCGTCGCCTACGACGTCGGCTACTACCGCGTCCGCGTGCTCCGGGACGGCGAGGAGATGAGCGCCTCGACGGGGAAGTTCTCGACGGTTCTGAGACAGGGTCCAGGTGGTACGTGGCGTTTCGTCGTCGACGCCTACAGCCCGGCGCCTCACGACGCGTTTGACGCGCTCGAACCCACGGAACG